>JBAZRS010000202.1:0-8710 GCA_041662825.1 Victivallales bacterium
GAGGAGTTCCAGAAGATTGAAAAAGGCCCTTTTCTGATGTTCAATTGCATTTGGCGGCACCATTATCGCGATTTCCTTGATTGACCGGCCCTTTAGCGCGAGGCTCGCAGGATTAGGGAGAAAGCCTGTTTCCCTGACATATTCAAGTATCTTGTTTGCGGTAGCCTCCGAAATCCCCCTGCTTTTCCATTTGTCATTAAGCACATATGAAACTGTTGTACGGGAGACCCCGAAGTATTCCGCGATTCCTGATATTTTTAGAGGTGCCTTGCCCATAATCAATAAATTTTACCAATTAATACTTGACACGTGTAGCGATGACCTGTATAATCAATGGTGTGCTACATGTATAAAGTAACTCTTGCTTTTAAAGATTGCAAGGCTGGAAAGAAAATATTGTATTGATCGGGATAAAGGATGAAGGTATCAGGGATTACGGTCAAATAAATCTGTAAAGCATATGGAGAAGTGTTTATGTTTTGCGATAGAACCATGAAACTGCTGATGTTGTTGAACGCGACATTCTGTTCAGTTCTGAATGCTGCTGATGTAAAAAACCAGGCCGAAAAATCTCTACCGCAGGCAATGACGATTAACATAAAAAGCTTTGGCGCCAAGGGCGACAACCTGACGGATGAGACAAAATTATTCATTGACGCAATCGGGAAAATAAGAGATAAGGTGGCTACAATTGAAATATCTGACGGGACTTTTGTCGTGGACAAGGTGATGTTTCCGGAAAATATAACGCTGAAATTCTTCAATGCGGGGAAAATTGCCGTTGCAAAAGGCGGAATTGTGGAGGTGAATGGCGGCATCGACTCAGGGCTCTCCGAAATATTTACCGGTGATGGCGCAATTACAGGGCGGCTGAAAACCGCCTACGTTTATCCACAGTGGTTTGGCGCGAATGCAGACGAAAAAAATGATGCCGCCACAGCCATTCAGAAAGCTGCGGATCTCGCCAAATTCTCTTCTGGGCGGACATTGTTTATCCCGTCCGGGCGGTACCGCATTGATAAGAGCATAGAAATATCATGCAACGTGGAATGTCGAGGCGTACTGGTGAAATACATAGAGGTGGATGAGGCCAAAACTAAAAAACATTTCTTCACGTTCACACCTGAGCACTATTTGAAAAACAATCCGATGATATACTTCAAGCCAGACGCTCCATTTATTTCGCTTTCAAAAGAATACTTTTCCGGTATCAGGAGAAATGATTTCAAGGTGGGTAAATTTGAAAACATTCCTCTCGCCGATAAGGCTGAAGTGAAAATAAACCTTGAAGAAGGGGGGGGCTGACATTTTCCAGCAGTGATTTCTTCACTTCACGGCATAACCGTTACGGCGACGAGTGGTTTGAAAAAAACGATCAGTGCCAGCTTGTTTCTGCTCGCGGCGATGTTTTCCCTGAATTCTGCTTCTCATACGATGCATTCCCAAATGCGCAGGAATGGCAGGCCGATAAGGTTTACAGAAAAGGCGATTATTGCAAAAACGGGAATAAAATATTCAAGGCCTCGTTTCCTTCTGGGCCTGAAACCGTGTTTGACAACAAATACAAAGGTAAAATTGCCATAGGATCCTTTTCCCCTGCGAACGGGGCAAAATACAGGTTCAAATACAAAGACGGCGACGAAGACAGCCTGAATATATGGGTTGAATTGAATATGACGGTCAAGTATGTTCCCCCGCAAATACCGCTGACTGTCAATAATCTTTCAATAGAAATATATTTGAGGGACTCCGACGGAAAAGTTAAAAGAATCAACGATTCTGGAACGGTATCCATTTCCAGAAGCAACATGACATTCAACAATATGTCGATTTCATGTAAAAGCCGCCAGGCTACGCTTTCGTATCTGTGCAGCATAACGGCATGTTCCAAAATCGTATTTAACAACTGCAATTTCTCCGGGGCCACCTATCATGGGCTTGGATACAATATTTTGAACAGCAACTGTTCAAATGTCGTCTTCAACAATTGCGTTTCAGTGAACTGCCGTGATTCCATTGCCGGACGGCACGGGAAAAACATAACGATAAACGGTGGTTATTATTTCAGCATTGACGATCACTATGGAAAGAACTATACCGTCAGGGATGCCGTAATTCAGGGAATTTCAACGATTCTTCCGGGATATTGCACACCACAGGCGGATTTGGAAAAGTGGGATTTTGCACCCAGATCGGCATTTATATTCGGAGGCGGAGACATCCATATAGAAAACTGCAGGATTTACAATACCAATACCATATTGGATTTGCGCGGTGGCGAAGCAGATATGGAAGATTCCAGAATAACCCTAAGGGACATAGTTGTAAAGAATAACAATGATGTGCGTATCGTCTCTCAGACCGTTGACAAGGACTTTGATTTCGCCCATAAGCTTCAAATGCCTTCCAAAGTCATGCTTGAGAATATAAAAATAAATGAGCCTCATAAACTTTCTTTTTATGCGGATCTGCCCGAAAATCTCAATTATGACGAAATTTACATCAGGAACTGCGCTGTGATCAAGGAATTCAAAGTCAATGCCAACTCCGTGATGTTTTCCGATTGCAGTTTTACCGACTCGCTATTTAACGTAAGCACTGGCACACTGTGCAATTTCAGCAATTGCACATTCTCCGGCAAGACTACGGGACTAAGCGAGAAGAATATCGGGAAGGCTGCAGGAAACATTAAAACTAAAGGAGCTCAAACGTCTTTCCCGTTGAGATATGTCAATATGAAACACTACGAGGAGTAAAAGTATGCCTAAAATCAAGACAAGGAAAAGTGGCGCCATTTCCCATGCATATGGATTTACATTGATCGAACTCTTGGTTGTTGTGGCTATTATTGCAATATTATGCATGATGCTGCTCCCTGCGATAAGCCAGGTGAAAAGCAGGGCGAAACAAATCCAATGTGTGAATAATTTAAAACAATGCGGAATGGCCATCAGTTGCTACGCCAGTGATTTCAACGGGTTTACGGTTTTGAATTTATATAAAGCGTCTCCGGATAATGTTTATGTCAAAGGCTGTTCGGCCAGATGGATTGAGATGCTAAACGGTTCATGGGATGTGGAGTACTTGAAAATATCCGATGTCGCCGTCTGTCCCTCATCGGCTCCATATAATTATAAGGATACCGCTTGTACTTATGGAGCCAGGGCGGGTTTTGCATCCACAGGTGCAGAAGTGTCAGGCTTATATGCCGACAGTCTGATTGTCAACACTTACTCAATCAAAAATCCCAGCAGCTATTTAATTCTGGGAGATTCCTATTCTTCGACTTTCAAATCGCAAATATATGTGATCAATCCTCTGACTGGTGCCGGTGCATCCGGCTTTGACTTGAGGCATTCAAACAAGGGCAATATAATTTTCGCAGACACGCATGTCAATAGCGTAGGCAGTGGTGATGCCAAGTCCTTTGGAATGTCGAAAGGTTATCTGAAGACCGTTTTAATTCCTTTCTAGGCGATAGCATGTGAATAAAACTGGAGTTTGACCATGTTTAAAGGGGTGCCAAAAAGTTATAAGGCCATAGATGCGCACAATCACGTACAGGCGAAAAACGGGAAGTTGAATATCGAGGATAGTGAAAAGTTACTTGAGGCGGCGGTAGGATTGGGAATAGACAAAATATGTGTTTCCGTGCCGCTGTTGACTCCGTGTCCGACTCCGGATGAATGCAGGAAATGCAATGATGTGGTTTTTGAGGCCATGAAACGTTCGGACAAGTTCATCGGGTTTTGTTTTGTCAATCCCGGATATGTGCGTGAAACACTTGATGAAATTGAAAGATGCATAGTCGACGGAGGAATGACCGGGGTGAAACTTTATCACCAATACTATATCTGCGATCCGGTCCAGTCACCGCTATTGGAAAAAGCGGCGGAACTTGGAATCCCGGTGCTTATGCATGCCGGAAGGGTGATGGACGCCTGCTCAAAAGCCTCTCAGCCGAAACTCAGCGGAGGCGAACATTTCGTCAAGGCCGCCAAAATGTTTCCCGAAACTATTTTTATCCAGGGGCATATCGGCGGAGGGGGGGACTGGGAATGGAATCTCAGGATGCTCGAGGAAAGCCCGGAAAATATTCATATTGATACGGGCGGAAGCGTAATTGATAGTTCCATGATAAGGAAGACCGTTGATACGCTTGGTGAAGACAGGGTGCTATTTGCAACAGACATGTCTTTTGAGGAAGGCGTAGGCAAGATTCTGGATGCCGGGCTTACAGATGTGCAAATGAAGAAAATATTCCATGACAACTTTACCGGGATAATTGGCAAAAGGAAGGTCAAATGAAGATCTTTGACATAAATACATCGGTCGGGCACTGGCCGTTCAGGAAACTTGAGAACAACAGCATCGGAGAACTTAGGGGGAAATTGGAGTCGCATGAGATAAGCGGTGCCGCTGTTGCAAATGTCAACGGGCTCTTCTATATGAACTGCCATGACGCTAACATTGAACTCCATGAATGGCTGAAAGGATACGCCGATTATTTTACCGGTATTGCAACTGTTAATCCATGTTACGCGAAATGGGACAAAGACCTGAGGGACTCCGTGCAAAAATTCAAGTTCCGCGGCGTGCGCCTTGTTCCTCTGTATCATGATTATACGCTTGGCTCCGCATCTGCAGATGAGGCTGCGGTTCTGGCGGCTTCTCTTGATATCCCCGTATTCATACCGTATAGGATCATTGACATCAGGCAGCGACATTGGATGGATACTGAAAAGACTGTTGGATTTGAACAGATTTATGATTTCTGCATGAAGCATCCTGAAACAAAAATCGTCTATACGGAATCTTCAGCCAGCGCGGACGATTTCAAAGGTAGGGGGAAATGCCCTAACCTTTTCATTGAAATATCAAGGATGCGTTCCTCTTTTGGACAGCAGATAAGCAAACTCGCCTCAGCAATAGGGAACGATCATCTTCTTTTCGGCAGCGGCAGCCCCTTCAAGGAAATCAGCCCGGCGCTTCTGAAGCTGGCGCATGCGGATTTGAACAGGAACGAGAAGAAGGCGATAGCCTCTGGAAATGCATTAGGGCTATTCAGAAACGAGTGCAGATAATATTTAATAATATTGACAATATTTTCAGGAGTTATGACATATGGGCAGGCTGGCGATTTTAGGCGGTGCAAAGTCGGTTACAGAAAATTTTGAATACATGTTCAAGTGGCCGATTGTGACAAAAGAGGATGAGGACGCTGTTCTCGATGTTTTGAGAAGCGGGACTATGAGCCAGACCAATATAACGAAGCAGTTTGAAAAGGAGTTTGCGGACTGGATAAGGACTAAATACGCTCTTGGATACTGTAACGGAACCGCCAGTCTGATGGCCGCAATGTGGGCTTGCGGGGTGGGAATGGGTGATGAAATAATATGCCCTAGCATGACATATTGGGCGAGTTGCACCTCAGCACTTTCTCTTGGGGCTTCCGTGAATTTCGCAGACATCATGCCTGGGACTCTCTGCATTGATCCGGCCGATGTTGAACACCGTATAGGCCCTAGGACAAAGGCGATTGTTGTTGTGCATTATTCGGGATATCCGTGTGATATGGACAGGATTATGTCCATAGCCCGTAAACACAATGTAAAAGTCATTGAGGACGTCTCCCATGCACAAGGAAGTCTATACAAGGGCAGAATGTGCGGAACTCTCGGCGATATTGCAGGCATAAGCATGATGGGCGGGAAAAGTTTTGCGATAGGCGAAGGCGGAATGATGGTGACTGATGACAGGAAACTATATGAACGATGCATTGTATACGGCCACTACGAAAGGACTATGGCGACCAGGTACAGTTCCGCTTCGGATTTGCAGGATAAGGAACTTTCTATGTTTGCCGGCATTCCCATTGGCGGCTTCAAACATCGCATGAATCAGACATGTTCCGCCATGGGGCGTGTTCAGCTGAGGCATTATTCCGAAAGAATAACGGAGATTCAAAATGCGATGAATTATTTCTGGGACATACTTGAGGGTTTGCCCGGGATACGTCCGCACCGTACTGAAAAAGGAGGCTCTTCCACAATGGGCGGCTGGTACAATCCCAAAGGTCTTTATGTGAAAGATGAACTTCACGGTTTGCCTTGTAATAGATTTTGCGAAGCATTGATTGCGGAAGGGGTACCGTCAGGTGCTGGTGCCAATGCCCCTTTACATGTTCATCCGATGTTCCACGAGTCTGATGTGTTTAACACGGGCAAGCCGACGATGATAGCTTTTGGTCAGAGGGATGTGCGGCAGGGTAAAGGCTCTCTGCCTGTGTCCGAAAGCATAAATGAAATCGCATTCGGCATCCCGTGGTTCAAGCATTGTGATAAGAAAGTAATAGGGCAGTATGCATCTGCGTTCAGGAAAGTTGTTGAAAACCATACGGAGCTTTTAACGTAACCCTTACATGATGCCTGTACTGCATCGGCGATAGTGCATCCGAATCCGCCATGCGCCATTTTTTAATGAGCCTTATCTTAGCGGCATTCCAGTGTCTTTGCTCAGTCTTTCCATGCGGCGGGGGAATCTGCGTTTTCAATCTTGAAGATCTGCCCCGGAGCAATCTTTATTGAAACCTGTTTGTTCCCGTACATGAGAATGCATGATGAACCAATAGAACTTCGAATTGCCGCCGTTTTCAGCTTTCCGTTCTTCCACGACATGTCGACTTCCAAACCTCCGCGTGCCCGCAATCCTGTTACGCTGCCATCCGGCCAGGCCGAGGGCAGGGCGGGAAGGAGTCGGATGATGAATGCGCGGGACGGGTGCGCTTCTTGCTTATTCAAAACAAGTTCCTTTTTCTTTTTACTGATAACTGATGACTGACTACTGATTACTTCTTTATCCTCCTCATGGCTCTGCAAGAGCATTTCCGCTATACCGCAAGTTCCGCCGAAGTTGCCGTCGATCTGGAACGGAGGATGCGCATCGAACATGTTCGGATAAGTGCGGGAAGGGTCGAGAAGCGCACGGAGAATCCTGTATGCGCGTTCAGCGTCACGCAGGCGGGCTTGGAGGTTGAGCCTCCAGGCAATCGCCCAGCCTGTGGAAATGTCGCCGCGGACATCAAGAGTCTTCGCTGCGGCCTTCGCAAGTTCCGGGGTGCTCTCCGGCGTTATCTGTGCACTTGGGAAAAGGGCATAGAGATGTGAGACGTGCCTGTGCTGCTGTTCTTTCGCTTCCATGTCCCAGTCTTCAAGCCATTCCTGCAACTGACCGCCTTTTCCGATCCTGTCAGGCGGCAATCGCTTGCGCACCGACTCTGTCTTCTTTCTGAAATCCTCATCTATGCCGAGAATCCCGGAGGCATTTATGCAGGCGTCGAAAAGATCCCTGAGAATCTGCCTGTCCATTGCCGGTCCGGCACAGATGCTGGAGGAATGGGGATGTAAGTTTTCAGGCGATACCGAAGGGCATGTCACCAGGAATTTCCCTTTGGGTTCCTCGACAAGCGTATCGATGAAAAATTCCGCCGCGCCCTTCATGATGGGATAAGCCTCTGCGAGAAATTTCCTGTCTCCGCTGAACTGGTAGTGTTCCCAGAGATGCATGCAGAGCCATGCTCCGCCTGTAGGCCACATCCCCCAGAAGGCGCAATCAATCGGCGCAGTGGCGCGCCATGCATCAGTGTTGTGGTGGCAGACCCATCCGCCTGCGCCGTACATTTCCTTTGCGGTGCGGGCGCCTGTGACTGAAATCTCCTTCAGCAGCTGTATCAGCGGTTCGACGCATTCTGCGAGATTCGCAGGTTCCGCCGGCCAGTAATTCATCTCGGTGTTTATGTTAACGGTGTATTTGCTCCCCCACGGCGGATTCATGCTCTCGTTCCATATCCCCTGAAGGTTTACCGGCTGTGTTCCCGGACGTGAAGATGAAATGAGAAGATATCGGCCGAACTGGAAATACAATGCCGCAAGCTGCGGGTCTTTTGCGCCGTCGGCAAAATTTTGAAGCCTCTCGTCCGTGGGCAATTTTGCCGAATCCGAAATCCCCAAATCGAGAGTTGTCCTGCTGAACAGCCTCTGATGTTCAGCAACATGCGAATTCCGCATATCATCGAACGATTTCTTTTCCGCACCGGCAATCTGCTTTTTCGTCAGTGACTCTGGATCGCCTCCGACGTCCATGTAGTTCCTGTAGCTGGTGGCAACTGCCACGAGCACGAGCGCTGAATCGGCATTCTCCACAACGATGGAGGTAGCCGAAGATGAGATTTTCCCGCCTTCAGGAATTATGCGAACCCTCACCTGGAACTTGAGAGTCCCGGGAATTCCCTCGGCGCTTCCGTTGACCCCGTTGAGGACAATGGTGTCAACACCTTCCGACGAGACTGTCGCATTTTGCGGAGTTTTCAGGGTGGTCTCAAAAGAAATGCTGCCGGGCCTGTCCGCAGTGATGCGCACGGCTATGACCTGATCGATCGGAGTTGAGAGGATCTCCCTGGTGAATCTGACGCCGTCCGAAACATATGTCACGGAAGCGACTGCGGTATCCAGATTCAGCTCGCGCCTGTATTCGGCCGACTTTTCAGATTTGGAGAATGAGAACAGGACATCGCCCGCAGTCTGGTACTGCAACTGGTGGAGGGGTTTTGCCATTATCTTATTATTTATGAGATCTGTGGCCTCAGAATATTTTTCCTGAAAGACAAGGCGTCTGGCTTCCGGCAGATTCTCTTTTGCCTCAGGGTTCACCG
>JBAZRS010000203.1:0-8671 GCA_041662825.1 Victivallales bacterium
TTTTCCACAACATCGAACAGACGAACAATCGAATATAGAATTACGAAGTAAAGATAATCTAAGGCGGGCTTCGCCGGGACTTATTATGGAACGCCACCAACTTGGTGGCTCTTAATTCCAATTCCACGTCAAATTGATACTATATTAACCCAAGAGCATGAAGGACACGAAGGTCGGAAATAGGATAAGTCTAGCTCTCATTTCACTATTTCATCATTCTATCTTCGTGCTCTTCGCGTCCTTCGTGGCAGAACAGACGATTTGATTTATAATGGGTATAATATGCCGGCAAGTTGCCGGCGTTCCCAATATACAATTTCCTATACGATTGAATTAGGCGGCCACCCCAGTCATACGATGGGGCAAGAGGGCCGAGACTTTACTCATCAGCAATCAGTGTTCAGTTATAAGTAAGAAAACCCATTGACTGATCACTGGTAACTGATTACTGGTCACTTTTAAATTCAAATACATTGAATTATTATCGGGCTGGTAAGCCCGATCCTCAATGCTTTTTGATGATGAAAGACAGAATCAGCATGGCAATGAAAACAAGGACAGAAAGAACGATGACAGCCTTGAGCATCTTGTGTTTTGATTTCTCCGCTTCATTCTCCGCAGCAATGGAACGGAAGATTTCCTCCTCTTTCAGCTTATATATGACATGTGCGGCCTGCCATTTCCCGAGTGAGATTATTTTCTCATCCGGCAGAATATGATCAGTGCGTCTTCCTATCTCATCAATCTGCTCCTGGGTGACGGCAGGTTCGTCCGGTTCAAGATCAGGCAGATCAATGTCAAGTCCTTTTATTTTCTTTAATATCTCAGCTATGTTGGAATCTTTAACGCCCATACGCTCTTATCCTATACTTTTCCATATCGATTCAACTTGGATATTGGACATTCCGTGCTGGCTATTGGATATTCAAAATAATTCTCATTTTGCCTTCCCGGGTTGGGATATTTTCACGATCTTGACGTCCACCTTGTAATTGTTCGGGAGGGTGATACATGCGCGATCACTGGCCAATGTGTCAATTTTCACTGTGACATTACCCCTGGGGAGAATCTTCCTGAGCTGCCTGATCTTGCGCACATTATCCAGTTTCACATACACAAAATAACCAAGGATGAAAGCCAAAGCCATCACCAAAACGAGCACTTTGTTTTTCGACATCATCCCCATATCCTTTTCTTTTATAGAATAAAGCTCCTGGAGCAACTTGCGCCGCAACCAATTTTATAACCACAGAAAACACGGAAAAATATAAACCACGAAACATACGAATCACACGAAAAACTCATAATTGTTAATTTTTTGCTACGTAAAAAAATCAACAATTGATTTTCATCACTTTCAAATTCAGAATTCAGGATTATTTTGATATCCGCATGTTATTTCACTTTCCCTTTGTATGTCCCTCGAAACGAGGTTGCATCAGACAGGGCGCTTAGTTCAGTTGGTTAGAACGCTACATTCACATTGTATAATTCCTCCTATGAAGAATCCCTAAATGTATGCTTTATGCTTGCTTTATGCCCTCAAATATGCTACTGTTCATACAATAAAAGAAAGGGATGTATAATGAAGTCAACTGGTCTGGGACATCTGTTTCAACGTGGCAAGGATTCCAACGGTAAACCATGCGGAAATTACTCTCTGCAATATAATTTGAACGGCAGTCGCAAGATTGTAGGTCTTGGAACTGACGATCTGGCAAAGGCTGAAAGGAAACGCAAGGAACTTCTGGACGAAGCCTTATCTCTGAATACAAAAGAAAAGGTGATCGTCCATATCGCTGAAAACCGCAAGCTTATGAATCCCATCAAGCATTCTCTGGACGATGTATGGGACAAGTTCAAATCATCACAGGCTAGACCGGATTCAAGCTCTGGAACACTTGGCAACTATGAACGCAATTGGGAAAAGTTCCGCAAGTGGCTTAAAACCGCTCATCCTAAACTTGAACGGATAAACCAGATAACCAGACTTGAAGCGGAAGCGTATATGGCAAAGATATGGTCTGGCGGTATGGCTCCTGCCACATTCAACTATCATCTTCACTCGTTAAAGCATATATTCAAGACGGTCTGCGGTGCGTTTGACAATCCGTTTGAGAAGATTCAACAGAAACGCCTTGAACATGACGCATCGAGGAAACCGTTTACACTTGCACAAGTGAACATGATACTCGCCGCCTTTGACAATCCTGAACTGCTTAAAATGGACATCATGCATCAGGATGAAATGAAGACATTGTTTTTTCTGGGAGCTTACACCGGGGCAAGGCTGATTGATTGCGCTTTAATGAAACGTGAAAGCATTGATCTTGCACAAAGAACCATTTCATATGTCCCGATTAAGACCAAGCGGATTAACAGGCGTGTTACCATTTCCATTGATTCAAACGCATTCTATAATCACTTGGCGGACTGCTTGAAAGACCATTCAAAATCTGAATATCTGCTTCCAGACGTATCGGGACGCTATATCAAGAATAAAGACGGCGTGGTTAATGACAGTATCAAGGTATTCGCCTTTTGCGGTATTCGTGATATGAAAGACCGGACACCGAAATCCGAAAGAGTACTGGTCAAGACGAAAGGTAAACAGCGTTTAAATGTGAAAGTCGTTTACGGATTCCATTCATTCAGGCATTTTGTAGGGACAAGCCTTGCGAGTATGGGAGTACCGATCAAGACGCTGGCTGATATGCTTGGCGATGATGTTACAACCGCATCCAAGTATTATATTCACGTTTCAGACGGCGAGAAGCAAAGAGCTATGAAGTTGCTTATGCAGGATGATTTAAAGTATGGTGAAACGGTGATTGACGTTGAGGAAGTATCTGATATGGATATGCTGAAAGAGTCCCTAAAAACGGCATTGGAAGCCATTAAAACGGCAAAGGAAACAGACCTGTCAGAATCATTCAGGGCGCATCTTTTGGACATCCTGAAAGCGGTCTGATAAGCATAGTCTGTAAATGAAAAAGCCCACGCCATGGAAAGCCAGTAACCGAGGAACTGGTGAAAACCTATGGCGGGGCTGTTAAATCAATTACGCTACATCATCTTCCATCATTGCTTCCAGACTTTCAGCTTCATCCTTGGCTATTTCCTCCAGCAATGACAGCTTCTCAGGCTGTAGATCAAGTTTCTGGCAGGAAGCGGCAAGTTCTCTGCGAGCCTTGGCAGTTCCATCCAGTTCGTCCAGCTTGTTTTGAAGTTCGTTGAACGTCTTCATACTGTCAGTCATGATTTTTTCACTAGCTTCTCGTTTTTGCCTTAGTATGGTACTGCCTCGACTTCCATTGCTATACCATTTTCCCGTTGCCTTATCCAATTTATTTTTAGCTTCAATCACCGCCTTTTCAGCATCGTCAAGCTCTTTTCTCAAAACAGCATCTATTGATCTCATTTCATCATATACTTGCTGATATTTAGAATCACTTACAGTTTGAAGATCCGTAATCTTTTTAAGATATTCGGGATGTAGTTTACCGTTTTCATTAAAATACTTCGCCATAAATAAAATCCTCCAGTTAGTTTTCTGTTAATCCGAGTTTGTTTATCATATCGGTTTTGCAATGAGCGCATTCAATACGGTCAATAGCCTTATTGCCATAAATCTCATTCATCGCCTTTACAACGGCATCAACGTCCAAAAGCCTACCAGCATTATCGGCCTCTATTCGTTCAAGTTCGAGATACTTGATCCGCCTGATTGCGACATCAAGTTTAATCTTTTCCAATCTTGCGAGCCTGATTAACTCGAAAGTGTTTTCTTTGCCATCATTCATAAGTAAATTCTCCATTTAGTATCTTTTTTTAAAAAACTAACACAGTATATATCCTTGATATCATCGCAGGTGCTGTGTCATAGTTAGTGTTGCTGAAAGAACCCTTAAGGGGACTAGCCTAGATGCTTGGTGTTCCATAAGTTTTAGTTTTGCCATCTGGATTAATAACCGTGATCCTTGAATCACCTGTGCTGAGTTCCTTATCCTCGTCCAGCCTATCATTAACAGCGTCCATAATGTATTCTTTCATAGACATTCTCTGCTTGGCAGATTCAACACGAATCCTGTAGAAGAAGTCGTCCGCATCATTGACCCTGAAAAAGTAACCGTTCATAATTTCACCTGTATTTACGTTGTAAAGTTCCTACCATACATTATACATCAAATATAAATTTATGCAACAAATATTAGTATGTTTATGATAACTATTTATCGTTTATTTTCATGTCATAGTCCCCTGTTTGGTTCCTTTCAGACATCATGTCAAGAATGTATCGGCAATGATGCAATCATATCACATAATAAAGTTAGCTAACATTGAGAATGGCGCTTGGCTGATTGACAAGTAAAGGAATACAAGAGGAGAAAAGACCAAGACCGCAAACCGTTGATATTCAACATGGTAGCGAAAAGGTAGCAGAAGTAGCAAATAGGCAGCAAACTTAAAACGAGGTTAAGTGCTTGACATTCAACGAGGTAGCAAAAGTAGCAGAAATATTCCACCTCTTGGCTCTGTATTGTATTTTCTTTTACTTGTGTTCGCCATGGCGAACTGTACTTCTGGACGTACTTCTTAGACGTATTCTTATATTATATTTTTTCATTTCAATAAGTTTAAAAATATTTGCTACTTTTGCTACTTTCACTTTTTTACCTATGAGAATTCTAAATTTATGTTTGCTACTTTTTTGCTACCTGTTTGCTACCTCCGTTATTTTTGCTACCTTTTCAAAAATAAAATGGATGGGCTTTTTAGACCCACCCATTAACATCATTTCTGGTTATTCGTTTATTGTACTAGCCAGAATACTCGTTTATTGTCCGGTCCAATTTTCTTTTGATCTTCATGGTAGCAATACTTTTTATATATCGCCCATTTCTCAAGCCATTTGCTGACGATGTTTTTAGATTCTGTTTTTTCTTCAGAATCCGTATCTTTGATAAAATCAGAGTAGAATTCGCTTTTGACATACTTGCAGTCAAAATGCATGGTCTTGCTCCATTCGTCCATGAACTTTACAAAGCATGGTGAAGTTTCCTCAATCAGCCTTTTGATCTCAGTTGTTTTTGTTTCACCTTCGATCAGTCCGTTTTTCAGATAATGCTGGACAGCCTTAACAGCCCATGTATCAAATCTGTTCCATTCCTCATCCGTCCAATCCTCAAACAGCAAATGACCGAATTCATCAATAGGAGAATAACCCTTATAGTAATGCTTGTGCAGCTCATACTCGGCTTTTCTCCGGACGGCTGAATCTCCATTTCCCTTTACTGCATAGTTTGTTGAAATCACTATCTTAGGAGCGTCCTCGAACGCTATGGAGATTATGTTTTGATTCTTGTTTTCAATTTCCAGTACCGATGTAATGCAGTTGAAAATTTTACCGAAATCAAATTTCTTGTCAACATCCTCCAAATGAATAACGTCCACAAGCGGATTGACACCCTGAAAGATAAAGTTGCTTTTCTCACGGCCTCTCATATCAAGCTCCTGCGACCGTCTTAGTTTACCGACAGCCTGTACGATTATACCCTTGCCAGATCCGCCTCGTTCGTCCTCTAAACTTTCATCATTGAAGATTATTGCTCGTGCATCCGCTTTATTCTTGTAACGGTGAAGCATATAGCCGAAAGCCGTTATCATTTTATTATACCGCTCATCATCGTTGTTATTGACATTCTTGAAAAACTTCTCGAATTCACCGCTATTGGTGTTCTCAATGAAATCACGTTTAATGATTGAATCCGACCATATGAAGCCGTTCAATTCGGTATATGGCTTTAACTGAAAACCGTCTTTTGTGATCTCCAGTATTCCATTCTGATAATACAATGAAACGGTGTCCCTTGTGTCCCTGCTTAATTTACCCTGGAACTCTGCGAACATCGTTTCAAACAGATTCTTGCCAACATACTTCACAAGGTTTTTTGCAAATACGGACTTCAGTTCCGGCTTGTTTATTTCAATCCAGTTGCTGACAAATCTTTTGATCTCGACTTCTGAGACGATTTTCAAAACATTACCGTCCGACTTGACAAAGGCATATGATTTTGTTTTCTCAGAGCCGTTATTGCCGAAGAAATAAAGCTTGAATCCCTCATCCTTCAGGAAGTCCATTAATCTCGATGGCAGTATTGAATAGCCTTTGTCGTCCTTCATCCAGAATCCATCGAAAACAGGTTTTGACGGTACAGGTGTTGCCGGTACAGGTTTGCTGTTTTTAACAACATCGACAAGCCTGTTAATGGCAGGCGTTAGGGATTGCGGTGCTAAAGGGGATTGAAGAGCGACTGGCAGTTGATCTGCCACAACATTTAAAACAGTAGAATTCATAATAACACCTCAAAAGTTTAAAAATCGTTAAGAAAACAGGTGTCATGGCAGTAGGTGTTTGGGGAGTCATTTCTTTGGCATGGCTTATGCAGTATGTCGTCTTATTATGTCCACCCTTAAAAAAAAGCTGGCGGAGATTATGTCTCACCAGCCCCCCTTGAGGTGTGCCGGTACAGTTCCGGCAGGGGTAAAATCAATAATGGCTTTGTCATGGCTTAAATAACATTTTATCAACGATATCATTATAGTGAGGTTTTCGGAAAAGTTAGGCATTGAAACGAAAAAAGATCGAAGATTTTTAACTCAAAATCATGGGGATTTTATGATTAAAATCTTCACTTGGCGATAATTTTGTGTTTTTTTAGATAAAAAAGGAAATAAACCGAAAATCATCCGACAATTATGAAGATTTTCATTATGCCCGAGAATATGTACCATGGTTCACATTCAAGCCTCAAATGTATGCTTTATGAAGATGAATGTATGCTTTATGAAGATGAATGTATGCTTTATGAATTTCAATACTTGTCATATCAGTAGGCATGAGATATAATATCTGCTTGCCGGTAAAGAATACTGGTAAATGCTCCATGATAACCGAAAAAGCCTGAATTTCATGTATGCTTTTTGTATGCTTTATGACCCTAAAAACGGCGTATAATCGTGTATAAAGCATACAAACATAAAATGCGGTAAAGTTCTATAAGTCCTTAATATTCAGGCTGTTTACTTCGACAGGGCGCTTAGTTCAGTTGGTTAGAACGCTACATTCACATTGTAGAGGTCGTTGGTTCGAGTCCAATAGCGCCCACCATTTTTCGCCCCTAGGGCAAAAAATGCCACGCCGTAGCATCCCTGCGAAGGCGGGCTAACCCCTTAGTTTAGACGGCACGTCAAACGTAGGCGGACTTGAATGTGAAATCTCCCGCTCCGAGGCTTCGCATGGCACGGCCATTTAGATGGAAATTACAGAAACCTTTAATTTCAAAATACGAAGCATGCCCTGCATAGCTTCTTAGCGAAGCATGGGCGGTGAGATCAAATGTTCTACGTCTACATAATCAGAAGCTCTGCCCATCCCCAGCAAACTTATGTCGGATTTACCGAGGACTTGAAATCCAGACTGCAGAAACACAACAGGGGAGACTGCCCTCATACCTCGAAATACCTGCCATGGGAACTATAGTTCTACCGTGCATTCAATGAAAAGAAGAAAGCTCTTGACTTTGAATCGTATCTTAAAACACATTCCGGCAAGGCATTCTCTTCAAAACGTCTTCTTTGATCTGCTTCGTTTGAAACCGTCTTCGGGTTCAAATGAAGACTATTCGGCGAAGCTGAACGAACAGAGAAAGTGGCTTGTTTTAATATTGGAATTCGCCCCCTGGGCGAAAAATGCCACGCCGGCTTCTCCCTCGACCTGCCCCTCGTAGCATTCTTGGTGAAGTGGGGAGCTTTGGCGAAGGAGGAAGCATCTCGGCGAAGTGGTATGTCAAATAGCCCTCAGGCGCATTTAAATGCCGGGAACGCCGACCGTCTGGTCGGCTCTTTCAATGCCAAGCAGACGCTTGGCGTGCCCAGGACATGCCATTCCGCATCATGTGAAATGCCACCGCTCCTATTTTCGCGATTCACGAATTGCGAATGATATTGCATATCATATTGTGTATCTTGCATATACTGTGTGGTTAATCTGGCATTTCATGAAGATTTCAAGCATAAAACAGGGATCTGCCCAGATTGCTCGCTTCCCTGGCGATTACCTGATATTCCAGCCTTATACGTATAATTCAGCCTCAAACATGTAACCGTTAAGCTGGGTACCTACTGCCAGCTACCTGGACGACTATTTGAGATATGAGGCGAGATAATCAATGTCGGCCTTGCTCACACCGTTTATTTCCAGGATGAAATGGGATACTCCGTACTTGTCGCAGAGTTGGATGAAGCGCGGCAGATCCATGCTGTTTTCAATGGTCAACGGCAGATGCCCGTCCGACCAGCGCGCCTTGGGTGTGGCAGACGTATACGGCGATGCGTGCAGGTGCACCATGCCCACGAGTCCGGATTTCAGGAATGCTTCTGCTTCCGCATGAAAATCCCTGTCAAATATGTAACTTGACGCCCATAGATGAGATGAATCCAGGCAGATCGGATTTTTCATATTCACCATGTGTTCGGCAAAGATTGAGCCCGAGCCATAGCCCGGAAAATCGTTTTCCAGGAGGAATGTAAGATCGGGATATTCACGACGCAGCACGGCGAGCCGTTCCGAGACGCGGGCGATCCTGATCCTGTACTCCTCAGAACCGAA
>JBAZRS010000204.1:0-8655 GCA_041662825.1 Victivallales bacterium
CGTAGGCTGGGATGAGCCTGCCATTGACGGGGACTGGGGCAGCTACCGTTACGGGAATGCATTTGCCGCAGCGTTTGAAAAGATCAACGGCTACAAACTCTCCGACAAACTGATTTTCCTTGATGAAGCGGGAATGTCACGCGAGGCCGTGAAAGTCCGACTTGACTACTACCGCACACTCAACGAAGGGCTTGCGCAGGCGCAGGCAAACCTCAACGCCAAGGCGCAGAAACTTTTCGGGAAGAACCTGATTTTCGGAACGCACCACACCTGGCAGGGCGAGGGCGGCATCAACGACTACCGTGCTGGCGCTGTAGATTATTTCCGTCTAAACGACAATATGGACGCCGGCTATACCGACTGCTCATGGTGGGATCCGGCATCCGTCGCATACGCCTATGTCCTGGCATCATCTCTGGGCAGGCTTACGCCGTCGGGCGAAGCGGAAGTGAACACCTGGCATTTCAAGCCGACTGTCGCCAATATCCGCAGGAATGTGAACCTCATGTCCCTCATGAACATAAACTGGTTCAACATATGGTTCGGCTCCGACAGCGACACATGCATGCAGGACGGTCACTACACATGGCCCCAGAATGTCAAATCCATGCAGTCGAACCGTAAACTGCAGCGCGCTCTTGGCGGGAAAAAACCGGTCACGGACGTTGCGATATGGCACGGCTGGGAAGGCGTATGCGGATGGAACAGCGCCGGACTGGCAAATGCGCAAAAGGCGTTCTGCCTCAACACCAGCAAATATTTCATTGAGCGCTCCGTTGCCGCTGATTTTGTCGACAGCAGGCTGCTGGAGGAAAGCCGGATTGAGTCGGGCCGTCTCGTCAACAAACTCGGTTCCTATAAGATCTTGGTCATACCTTACGCCCTGGTCATGCCGCGTAAGGCATTTGGAATATGTGCGGCATTCGCAAAATCCGGAGGTAAGCTGGTCTTTGTCGGAACCCCTGTGGCTTCTGACGAAAACGGGAAATCCCTTTCTGCGGATTTCGCAAAACTCCTTGAGATTCCGGAGATGAGCGCCGAACACTACATGGGCGGCCTCGATGTCGAATGCAGCCTTCCGGCATACAGGCCTCAGCGCCTCGAAGTCTGCCGCCAGCTTTCAAGCAGGCTTGCCAATAAGCTTGTCTCCTGCGAGGATGAGATCCACGGCGTCAAGACCAAGAGCGGCAATGTGGTATTCCTTACAGACCTTGATCCGCAGCAGCGTCTTCTCGAACAGATCGGGGATACTCTGCACAAGACTGTAAAAGTCCATGGCGACAACATCCTGTGGAGGCTCTACCGCGACGAGTCGGGAGACAGCCTCATTGCGGTGTCCGCCGACAACAGGCCGCTTAGCGGGATCATTTTCTGGGGTAAGACAGTCATTGAAATAGACGGAGGATCAGCAGGAATATTCACAGTCGGCAAATCCGGCAAGCCGAACATGGAAGGCGACCTTTCCTGGCGGACGCTGACAATGTAGGAATTCAGAATTAAATTTTAAGATTTTGGTTTTAAGTTTTAAGCAAGAGATTGTTTTTGGAAACAGGAAATGCGTTTCTTAAAACTTAACACTTAAAGTCATGAATTATACCGAGTTGCATTCTTTCGGATAGAAATTCATGAAAGATAAAGAACAGCCCTTACGGGCTTAACTAACAAATAATTCGTTTGTAGTCAATGCCGTAAGGCATGTTCTTGCCATTTGATTGCGGCTTAGTATTATTACTACTTTATCAATCAGTTCAAAAACATAAGGAATGAAATAAACTATGAATAAAAAAAGCAAAAAAACCGCTGCAACCGTTCCTCCCGCTTCCCGGACGCCGAAACATTTCTCACATCTGCGCGACAAGTTCGTGACCATAGTCGCGTTCGGCGATTCTATCACTGCGGTCAACCATCACACCCTTGGCAGCCTGAACTGGGTGGGGCTTCTCGGAATGGGGTTGCAGGGTGCTGATGTTTTCCCCATGAGCTATACTGTCATCAACTCCGGCAGCGGCGGTGATGACATGGCCAAGGCCCTCGCCAGAATCGACCGGGACGTTCTGCGTTTCAAACCTGATATCGCCATCCTCAGTTTCGGGATGAACGACTGCCGCACATCGACTACGGAACAGTTCCGCGACCGGCTCCGCGAGGCGATCACCCGCATCCGTGCCGGAGGAGAATGCTCCATTCTCCTGAGGACGCCAAACCCGATGATCAATCTGCTTAACGGAAAAGAGCTCACCGAGTTCTCGGACAAAAGAGGTGTCATGTGCAAAACTAATCTGGCTGCATATGCCAGAGTGATCTGCGAAGTCGCCAAGGAAATGAACACTCTCTGCGTCGACCACTACTCACTCTGGACTAAATCCATGAAGAGCAGCTGTGTTGGCGACATGATTCAACTGATGAACGATTCCGCCCATCCGAACGCCATAGGCCACCGCCGCTTCTATCACGAACTTCACCCGATATTCAACTCCCAGCGTAATTTCTTTTACGAATGGGAAAGGATTCTGCGGGACGAAGGGGCGATATCGTGAATGGGGAAAACAAAATCCATTATCTTTCACAAAGGCATCCGCCTTCGTATAGAAATGACTACGGCGCGACAGGCAAAGTCGCAAAGGAATAAAGATTAGCAAAGTGGTTTGTCTTAACCGAGCAAGACGCGAGGGGAATAATATATTTCTTAAACCTTCGTGTACTTCGCGCCCTTCGTGGTGAGAATAGTCTTTGCGCCTCCGTGCCTCTGTGAGAGAAGAAAGTATTTAGGATTTTATCCTGGGTGAACGCGGGGGCAGACTCGAATGATGCTTAGTTAAGGCACTTTTTGAGAGTAGCGCGGGTCTATCTGACCCGCGTTCGTGCGCCTGTGTGGCGCACATATCTCGGGTCAGATAGACCCGAGTTACTTTTAATGAAACCCTTATCTTAGCGCCATTCAGGCTCTTGCTATTGACTTAAGCAACAAGAAGGAACATCAACTAATATAATGAAAACAATAAAGGATATAAAACTCGTGCAATCTTTCAAGAACCCGCCCGATGACTGTTCGCAGATACCGTTCTGGTTCCTCAACGGAAAAGTAGACGGCGCCGAATACTGCCGTCAGATTGATGAAATGGCGGAAAAAGGAGTCATGCAGGCGATGCCGCATCCGCGCTTCGGCATGGACCGGCGTGACTATCTTGCTCCCGCCTACTGGAAGGCGATGACAGAACTTGTCCGGCACGCCTCCGAAAATAATTTCCTGATCCATCTTTACGACGAGTATAACTGGTCAAGCGGGCCGGCAGGCGGAAAAGTGACCGAGAAACGCGAGAACTGCGCACTCGGCATCGCCATGCGTTCAAGCAAGGTGAAAGGTCCGGCCGAAGTCGCGATCAGAAATCTTGATGACGGATTCTGCGGCTGGGGGAAGGCCGAAAAAATATTGATCTCCGGAATCTTCAGGGACAGTCCCGACAAAACCATTTTCCTTAAAGACACAAAACTTGACGCTTCAAAAAATGAAGTTGTTCTGAAAATCCCGGCAGGCAACTGGACCGCCTTCACCGTCTACACCCTGAGGACATTCCATCCTTCCCCTCTTGTAATGGGAAACGGCGGAATCATTGACTATCTTTCCAAGAAGACCACCGCCGAATTCATCGGCGTCACACATGAACAGTATTACAAACATCTCGGCAAGTATTTCGGTAAAACCATTCCGTCGATCTTCTATGACGAATCTGCACCGTATGCTTCCGGAAAGTTCACCTGGACAGCTGAGTTTTTCTCGGAATTCAAGAAACTAAAAGGTTATGATCTCAAGCCGTTCCTGCCTTTCCTCTTTTTTGAAAGCAAAGCAGACCACAGGAAAATCCGTGTCGACTACTGGGATGTCGTAACCAGACTTTTCACGGAAAACCACATCGGACAGATGGCGGACTGGTGCGAAAAACATAAAATAGCGCTCACCGGGCACACCTACGAGGAAACGGAAAGATGGATGCTCACCGGGGACCTGTTCAGCATTCTCAGGAGACAGCACTGGCCAGGCCTCGACAGTCTCGGCGGATACAAACCGTACTATCGTCACAAACCAGCAGCCGGGGCAAAGGAAGTTTCGGGCAGTAAGGTACTGCTCTGCGAGTCCCTCGGCCTTCTCGGCATCGGCGGCGAATGGAAGGCTTCACCGCGCCTCATAAGGGAAGGCTACAACCAACTCGCCGTCATCGGTGTCACCCACGTTGTCCCGCATGCATTCTTCCAGACCCTCGACAATCCGAAGGTCGAGTGTCCGCCCGACTTTTTCAACAATAATCTCTACTGGCGTTATTATGATACCATCAACAAGATGACCTCACGTCAGTGCCACATCAACAGGATCAGCACCCACTTTGCGGAAATTGCATTTCTGTACCCGATCGTCTCGTGGTTCGCCGACAGCATCGGCGGAAGAGGCGCCACCTTCCCATGGCAGGTGTCGCGGGATGCAAAAAACAAGAGCGCGCCTGACAGGAAGTCTTTTGAAAAAACTGTCGACCTGCTGATGTCAAATCAGCTCGACCATACAGTGATCGATTCAAAGGCGCTGACAGAAGCGAAGTTGGAATCATCGTCGCTCGGAATAACCAACAACAGGTACAAGGTTCTGATTGTTCCGCCGATGAACACTGCGAGATTCGCAGACATTGAAAAGATTGCGGATTTCGCAGAAGCTGGCGGACTCGTGATATTTACCGGCAAATTCCCGCACTATTCCGCTGAAAATGCGGATGAGGCTAAATTCAAAACCTTGATCGCAAAACTGAAAAAGCTTGCGAAATTCGCAAAATCCGCTGAAGACGTTCCCGGCATTGTTTCAAAGATTCTTGAGCCTGACATCAAAGTCATTTCCGGCAATAAGTCGTCCCTTGAATGCGCTCACAGGAAAACCGGAAACTCAGACATATACGTGCTCAGCAATCATTCTGAAAAGGAGAACAACTTCAGGATCAGATTCAAATGCATCGGCAATGCATCACTTCTTGATCCGGAAACGGGGAACTCCTACAGGCTGGAATCCGAGGATAAAGGAAATTTTACAGAGGTCAAGATAAAACTCGGACCGCATACTGCGCCTTATTTGGTATTTGAAAAGGAACGTTCAACAGAGAATCTTCCTGAGTTGCCGGTCCATAAGCGGACAAATCCCGGGAAAGCGGTTCCGGTTGCAGGCGCATGGGATTTCCTGCCTTTGTCGACAGATACTGATTTCTCATTTGAGGAGCCGCGTGAATATTCAGAAATTGAAATTCCGGTTTTCAAGACAAGAATACTTTCCAGCCAGTTGACGGAGAAGAAGGATTATTCCCTCTGGGACAAATGGTTCCTTCCCGGTTTTGACGATTCAAGTTGGGAAACGGTACACTGCCAGAATAAATCCCTTATCTACAGCGACTCCGAAAGCCGTCTTTTCAGGGCCGTGCTTCCTCCCGGAGCCGATGCGGTCAAACTTCCGCTGCCAATCGAAAAGGAATTCGCACTTTATGTACACGGAAAACTGCTGAAGATTGTGAAAACCCATCCAGCAGATGAAAAAGGCTGGCTTGAATTCAAGCCTTCGGAGGAGGCGTCTGTCATTGCGATCGAGTCCTCGTCAATGGCACCGGATTTCGGAATCAAATCGCCGCTGCTCATAAGATGCAGGCCTACAAAGACAGAACTATGTTCCTGGACAGGCATCGGGCTCGAATGGTTCAGCGGCTTCTGCGAATTTCGCAAGAGCGTGAATTTCAAAGTTCAGTCAGGCAGAAGATACTACCTCGACCTTGGCGAAGTCCGCGAATGCGCGGAAATATTCGTCAACGGAAAAGCCGTAGGAGTTCGCATCTGGCCTCCGTATTCGGTAGACATAACCGACTATCTCAGGAACGGAAACAACAGTATCCGGGTTGTGGTGTCGAATCTTCTCGCCAACAGGTTCTCATGGGATATCCTCGGCACCCGCGGAAACGGATCAACTCCGGATTCCGGCCTTTTGGGACCGGTGAAGATTCTGGAGTTTGACACTAATACGAATAACAGAAAGCTAAGGCACATATAGAGTAGCGCGGGTCTATCTGACCCGCGAATCTCGGGTCAGATAGACCCGAGTTACTTAACTTAGAAATATTTACGCTTGATGTGAATGGCATTACACTAGTTTCTGAGTATTATTCTTGTTGGAGTTCACAGCTTTAGCGTGTCTTCTCTTCTGGATTATGATATAAGTGAAAAGGGAAGAATACTGGAAGATTTTCAAGAGCACGCTAAAGCTGTGAACTCCAACATAATCAATCAAGACAAAAGAAGTAATAAATATCAAAAGGAGAAATTTATGAGAATTTCGTATGCGATGAAAACAATGGCGGTGTTGTTTATGCTATCCCTGAGCGCCGGCCAGTCGCTTTATGCGCAGGCGCCAAACGCAACGGTTGCTCCCACGAAAGAGGATGACGAAAAGAAATACGGTTCCCGCAATGCCGAAAACCTGAAGGCGAGTCGGAGCGTGAAGGAAATGAAGAACAATGACATCGTAACGATGAACGCTGACTACAACCACATAATAATGACAGGGCAGAGCCTGTCGGTAGGCGCTGACAGCGAGGTCACTCTTTCCACTGAGCAGAAACACGGAAATGTGATGATAGGCGATGACGTTTCGTTCTGGATACAGAACGACAACAGCAAGTTCTTCCCCTTGATCGGGAAACAGGGGCGCGGTGGTGAGAATCCCGTATTCGGAACCGCCAACTTCTTCAAAAAGCTGTACGAAGATACTAAAGGACCCGAACGGGTTATCATATCCAGTTCCTGCGGAACCTCGGGGAAGTCAATCGAACAGTTGTCGAAGGACGGTCCGAACTGCGACTTGGACGAGAAGGCGCAGATAGCCGCAAAGAAATGGTGCCTCTGGTCGAAGATGCCCGGCGCCGTCAGGGCGGGGAAAGAGATCTCTGCAAAACTTGGGAAAAGCTACTCTGTCATCGCTGTCTGCTGGGTTCAAGGCGAAACCAACTACAGCCCCAACGGAGCGGACTGGGCTTCCACCAAGGACGACTACAAGAAAAAGCTCGCCGAATACCGACAGAACTTCATCAATGACGCCGTGAATGACATTGCCGGTCAAAAGAAGCCGCCCGCCTTCATTACATATCAGACTGGCGGTGCATACAGCAATGACACAAACGCGGTGGCGATCGGCATGGCGCAGTGGGAGCTTACGCAGGAAGTCCCCGGATGCTATATGGCGGCACCGAAATATCCCTTCGTCAGCTATGGCGGCCACCTCACTGCCAACGGCTACCGCTGGATGGGTGCGCAATTCGCAAAGGTGCTTGACAAGGTTCTGCTCAAGCGGCAGGGCTGGAAACCGTTGTCTCCGCGCAATCTCAGTCTGGAAGGACGTACCATATCCATTGACTTCCATGTCCCCGAACCCCCGCTGGTCTTCGACGGCACCTATATCGGCCGGAAGAAGATGGATTCGGGAAACAAGGGATTTGCAGTTCTAGACATTGACGGTGAAGTGCCAGTCAAATCTGTGCGCATCGTGATGGACACGATTGTCGAAATCTTGTGTGCAAGAGATTTCCATAAAGGCAGCGTGTATGTCAAATACGCAGGAAAGACGCCGTTTGACGGCAACGGCAATCTGCGGGACAGCGATACTGCGGTGTCCGAGGATCTTTACATCTACGATCCGAACGCCAAAAATCTTCCCGACGAGAACATCGCGGAACTTGTCGGCAAGCCGTATCCGCTGTACAACTGGTGCATTGCATTTTACATGAAGGCCGGCAAGTGAGGAAATTGCAAAAATGAATGGCGCTAAGTTAAGGCTTCTTTGTTGGAGTTCACAGCTTTAGCGTGCTCTTGTTTTCAAGTCTTAACATAGTGCCAATAATTGTAAAAATAATCAGAATATTATAGTGTTAAGTGTTAGGAAAAGCATTTGCCGTTTCCATAATACAATCTCTTGCTTAAAAGTAATGCGTCAGTAGGTTTTTATCTATATATGGCTCTTAATTCAAAGTAACGCGGGGTATCACCCCGCTGTTCATCTCGGGATTCCGCCGCGGCGGACCGAGTTACTTTAAGAAAGACTGACGCATAACGCTTAAAACCTGAAACTTAAAACCAAATCGAGGTGTGGCAATGATGAAGATGACACGTCTGCTTATTGTCGGTGCTGTTGCGGCATGGCTGGGATTTGTTTCAACTGCGGTTCAGGGTGCAGATGCGCCTCCGACCCCAGCAAAGGAGATCTCGGTTCTCTTTACCGGCTATCCGCATTTCAACTGCGGCTTCGAGATGGCCGGGAGACTGTCGAAGGATGGTTTCGCGATCAACGGGTCGCATCATCCTGCGCTTGAGGGGCAGGCCCTGACCTGGGAACAGCTGAAGAAGTACAATGTCATCGTTCTCATGCAGCTTGGCCAGTCCAAGGCCGATTCGTCCCTGACCGACAAGAACAAGGCCAACATCGAGCTGCTGAACAAGTTCATGGCGGAGGGCGGCGGCATTTTCTTCATTCCGGGACTCTGCCAGCAGAAGACGCAGATACCGCCGCAGAAGGCGTTCCTCAATCCGCTCGGGCTCGATCCCCTTTTCGAGAAAGTTCTCTTCGATCCGGAAAATAGCATGAAGGCG
>JBAZRS010000205.1:0-1822 GCA_041662825.1 Victivallales bacterium
TTATTCATTTTTCCGGATACCAGCCCTCGAACATTGTCGAATATGTGGAGATGCTCGACACCGAACTCCATGTTCCGGAATATCTTGGAAGATTGATCTCGGAACGCCGTTATCCTGCACGTGTCAAAGGTTCCGTGGAACAGATGAGCACTCCGAAGAACGGCGGCGGTTGCGGACGCTGCCACACGGACACATACATGGAAGAGTCCTTCTCTCTGGGCACAGTTGACAGTGCATTCTGCGGCGGCGAGCAGACCAACAGCCTCTACGCAACATATAGGCGCAGTGCGAAGGTCGCATCGTTTCGGGATTCCGGCGTGTTGTTTGTGCGTTATCTCGCCAACGATCCGAAACACGGGGGGCCGGATGACTCTATGCGCTTTCTTGATATGAATACTCCGGCTTTCGGCGAGGCGTACGTCAGTTCCAAGGGCAATATGCTGACTCTTCAGAAAGACTCTACTGCCATGCTTCTGGCACAGCCGCACTGCCGTGCCGACCAGTCCCCGTACAAACTGGGACAGAAGGACGGCATCACTTCGTTGAAACTCTCGCTGCTGATGCCGGCGCATTACAACCGTTCCAAGGCGGTGATGGTCGGCAATGAGTTGATCAGTGATTTCAGTTTCCGCAGCGCCAGAGTGCAGCCGATCTCAATAGATACGGGCGATGTCTTCATCCACATCGATCCGTTGCTTCCAACGGACTGCGAACGCGACTGCGCCATGGAACTTGTCCGCGAGAATTCATACGAGGCGATTCATCTGATCAATTATCGTGGTCCGGCGCGCGCCTTTACTCCGAGTGAGCTGGCTCGAATGCTCAACGGCTGTGTCGTGACACTGCGTGCCCGTGCGGATTTCGCAAGTTTTGAGGCTTTCCACAAAGCCATGTGCGAAGTTCGCATCCATGATTACTGGGCGCATCTGCGTTATGTTGTTTTTCAACGGAAGGACATCGAGCTGGAGATGGTCACATCCATAGAGACCATGAGTGTTCAGACTGCGGCTGTAGATGGACGTACTGCGGAAATGCCGATGATTGCCTCCAGCGACATTGATGTCAGCCGCCTGCCGTTTGTCACCGGCGCTGTTCCGCGCGATGAGCCGTTTTTCCCTTGGAAAACTCTGAATGTGCACCCGTATGGAAACTCATGGGGAATAGGCTCGCGCGGCCTGCCCGGCGAGGAACCGTACAGTAAGATCGTGACGGAAATGAAGCCGGACGCCAGGCAGCCAATATGAACATCCTCCTTCGCCAAGGCTTCCCACTTCGCCTGGAAGGCTACGAGGGACAGGCCGGGGGACAGGTCGAACATTCAATCCGCCGTGGCGGAAACATCCAACTTCGAATGGGGTTCTGAAGGCGGAAGACAGAGGGCTGATGGCAGACGACAGAGTTCAAACATGTCGGAGTTCACAACTTCAGTTGTGTCTTGGTATTTATGGGAACGCATATGGAGTGCTGAAGCTCTTGTCACGCCATAGCCTCTTAGCGAAGGCGGATGCTTCAGCCTTAATTAGCGGAGCTCCTGTCCCGGCGTAGCCTCTTGGCGAAGACGGATGCTCCGCGTTATTTGAAGACAAGCAAGCTTGTCTTCTGAAAGGCGGTAGCAAGCTGCCGCACTCCAAAAAGTTCGATAAAGCACAATTTCTTATACGAATCAAGGAAGAGCTAAGGATTTTAGAAATGACCATATTGAAATCAATGACGGGTATCATGATTTCCGCAATCGCGGGATGCGCATTCGGCGCATCTCTTTATGCTGCTGCGGCGGAAAAAGGAACACAAATCAAAATGGAGGATAGGATGACTGACAACT
>JBAZRS010000205.1:1832-8614 GCA_041662825.1 Victivallales bacterium
GTCGATAAAAAGAAGCTCCGGATCGGCGTGATCGGGAACTCCGTCACATACGGTGCGGCCTTTGACGGTGACCGGATCGACAGTTACTATGTCCGCCTTGCGGACTGGTTTAGGAAGCGATTTCCGGATGCGGACATTGAAGTTCACACCGGCATTATTTTCGCAATGGGGCCTGAGACGCAGCTTTTCCGGATGGAGGACAAGCTCCTGGCGTTCAATCCCGATCTTGTTGTGACCGAATTCGGGGCGGCGAACGGGGCGTGGGGCGCAAAGGGCCGCAGTGTCACCGATCCCGCCACCGAGGGATATGTCCGCCGTCTCCGGCTCTTGCGTCCGGACGCCGACCTGCTGATGAACCTGGGTTTGGTAAAGCCGATGATGGACGATTATCGCGCCGGAGTTACGCCGGGCACAGTGGATTTCATCCGCCGTCTGGCGGGCAATTACGGTTTTGTGATTACCGATTCGGGCGAGGCGATAGCGAAACGTGTTATTGCCGGTGAGCCGTGGGAGCTTTTCATGAAAGACTCAATTCATCCGGTTCAGGCGGGATACGCTGTTCACGGCAAGGTTATAGAAGTGGAGTTGGATCGCCAGTGGGCGCTGTACCAATCCTTGCCTGCAGATGGCCGTAAAGTCTCGGCACATCCTTTCCCGCACTCGACTGTTGATCCGTCGCCGTGGCTCTGGCCGCGTCAGGCGCCTGCCTGGTTCGCCGAGAAACTCGACGGCTTTAAACTGGCCGAGAGCGGACAGGTGAAATTCATCGAAGGCGCCCCCGGCGCCACGGGAATGTTCAGTCCAGGAAAAGGCCGGATTGTCGGCATACTCCATCACGCCGGAGCTTCCTCAAAGGGGCGTCCTGCCGAATTGGAAGTCCGGCTTGACGGGGCGGGCGAATGGGTGCGCCTCCCCTTGAATGAGCCGATTTTCACAGAAGAGGACCGCTACAATTTTTTCATGCGGCAGTTTTTTGGAGCCTATGGCCTTCCGCCTGAAGGATGCCGTTCGCTTGAATTCCGAGTCACCGATTCACCGGCACGGATTGCCGGACGAATCGCCGGCTTCTTCGTGATCGAACGCGACGCCGAAGTCGATTTCGAAAGGAAGTGAAGAGCAAGGCAATAATTCAATTATCCGATATTCATCTTATGCGAATTGCGAAATTCGCACATGGAGTGCGGCAATTTATTGCCGCTTTTAATGACGGAATTTATTCCGTCCCGAAAAATGCCGCGAAATAAATTTCGCGAAACAAGGCGGTAACAAGTTCCCGCACTCCAAGTGATTCGTCCGCGGCGGACTCATCAAAAAATCTAGATATCGGGAAAATCGTTCAATGCAAACCTCCGAAAAATGCAAAAGGAATATCCGGATGGTGCATTTTATCGGCATAATCGGTGACATATTGTAATGTGATGATAAGTCAATTGCAGTGGAATAACTATAATATTGCACCCCCTGCGGGCTTGTCCTGCAGGAGGTGAAGATTGGGAAACTAAAGTAATACCCTTTAGCCATACAATCTCTTTTTCCTGCCAGATAAACTGGCAGGGGAAATATAACCTGATACAATTGAAGATTATCTGTTAAAAAAAATAAGTGCTTAAAAGATGAAAGTAAAAAACAGAAACTAATTTAACAAGGAGTTGTAATCATGTCGAGGAAAGCAGATGCGATCGTGTTTGAGGATATCGACAAGGTCGGTATAAGGAATCTGGAGCTTGCGCCGTGCGGAGCGGATGACATTGTCTGTGAAACCATTTTCACTTTCGTTTCGCCGGGAACAGAACTGCGCGTGCTGGGAGGCCATTACTCGAAAAAGAAGGATTTTCCTCTCATCCCCGGTTATTCGGCGATTGCCAAAGTTGTTGAAGTCGGCGCCGCTGTCAAGGGCTTCAAGGTCGGGGACTTGGTGAGCGGACGCAACCCCAGGGCTATCCCCGGAATCAAGTCCATGTGGGGAGGGCAGGCCGCCGTCCACGTGTATGCCACGACTGGCGAGGATCGTGCAGTGCTCCTCCCGCAGGGCGCGAATCCCCTGGATTATGTCATAGCCGAAGTTTCGGCGATCAGTTTCCGCGGCGTTGAGGCGGCCAATCCGGTTGCAGGTGAAACGGCGGTTGTCATCGGGCAGGGGCTGATCGGCGCATTCTCGGCGGCATGGCTCATGGACCGCGGATGCCGGGTGATAGTCTGCGATGTGGACAACGGCCGCCTTGAGAAGGCGCGCAAACGCGGAGTTGCCGAGACTGTCAATATCTCCGAGGAAAACGCAATGGAACGTCTTGCGATCATCTGTAATGGCGGTGCGGACATCGTTGTGGAGACCTCCGGAACTTCCGCCGGTGCATTGTCGGCATATAAGCTTCTCCGTAAAAAACCGCAGGCATACAGCAAGGAATACAAGGTTGAACCTATAGCATTCTACCATGGCGACTGGCCGCGCCTTGTCATGCAGGCCAATTACATAGAGCCGGTCTCCATCAATCCTTTCGGGTTTGTCCCTGGCGAGGGTGTCACGATTCTGGCGCCGAAGGATCGTGGCGTCGAGGATCGCCAGAAGACGATTGAAGCCATACGCAAAGGTCGTATCAAGGCAGAAGATTTCATCGATGCCGTCCTGCCTTTTTCACAGGCGGTGGAAGGTTATGAAGGGCTCAAGAAACGCACAAGCCTGTCAGTTGTCTTCAAATGGAACTAAGGAGAGTTAAAATGGGAAAATCAATCAAAGCTGTGATCATCGGGATAGGCAAATCCACTCAGGGCAAGGGCGGAGGCCATTCGTTTTCATACTGTCACGGGTGGGCTTATACCGCCACTCCCGGCATTGAACTGGCTGCGGCGTGCAGCCGGAGCGAACAGAATGTCGCCGATTTTGTCAAGGAGTTTCTGTCATGCAAAGGCTTCCAGGATTACCGCCTGATGCTTTCTGAGATCAAGCCGGATCTGGTCAGCGTCTGCGCCTTTGCGCCCGACCGCGAAACCATGGTCATGGCGGCTCTGGATAACGGGGCCAAGGCTGTCTGGATAGAAAAACCTTTTGCGCTGACCCTCTCTGCGGCCAGACGCATGATGGATGCGGCGGCAAAAAAAGGCGCCCGGCTTTTTGTCAACCACCAGCGCAGATACGGGAAACCGTTTGAATGGCTGCGTGACGCGGCTGCCAGCGGCAAAATCGGGGAGGTTCTGAGTTTCGATGTCGTCCAGCCCTTCAGTGACATACTCGGATTTGGGCCGCATCTTGTGGATGCGGCACTGTTCACCCTGGGCAGTGAACGCCGGGTCGAGGCGTTGATCGGTGCGGTGGACTGGTCGCTCGCGCATGACTGGCAGGGTGTCCAGCAGGAAGGCCAGTTCCTGGGCAGCGTTCATTTCAATGACGGCACCCGCCTCACCATCGAGGCGGGCAAGCACAGTTGCAAGAAACTGCCGGTGTTGCGTGTGAACGGAACTCTCGGCTTTGCCGAACTGCGCCTGTCTCCGGCATCGGACGCCAACAGCGTGTTTCGTGCGAGGTTCGCAGGCGAGCCCGGGATTTCGAGCCCGACCACCAATGAGCATTTCCATCACAGCGAGGATCCGGCCCTGTATATGAAACGGGCCGCACTGGATGTCCTCTCGGCCATACACGACGGGACAGCAACCCGTATCGATGCCGACGAGGCCTACCGTGGTCTCGAGATCATGCTGGGCATCTACGAATCAGCCCGCCTGCAGAAGATGCTGGTGCCGCCGTTCGTCATGGACGGTCCGATCGGTCCGTCAGTCAATTAAATTGTCCGACGTGTGTTTATAATGGAAATGAATGCGAAAGTGCAGAAACCGTTGTTTTATAAATAAGCCCCAACTTAATCAATCAACTCAAAAGAGGCAATTTTGTAATTATCTCAAGGGAATCAAGAATGAAAATGACAAGTTATGAAAGAGTGGTGAACACGCTTGACCGGAAACCTGTGGATCAATGCCCTGTAGTTGTCGGCCCGTGGGAGGAAGCGAAGAAGAGATGGCTGGCGGAGAAGCATTATGCCGAGGATCAGGATGTCCGTGAACTGTTCGGGATGGACTTGCGCTGGGTAGGCAACTTCAACATGGCGGCCGATCTCGATTTTGTCCCCGAGACCGTGGAAGAGACGGAGGATACTATCTCCATGCGCGACGGCAATGGCGCCCTCCTGCGGAAGCATAAGGGGAAAAGCGGCACGCCGGAACATGTCGATTTCCGTGTCACGGACCGGCAGGGATGGGAGGAGTCCATCAAGCCGTTTTTCGCAACAGTCGATAAAAGGCGGATCCCCTTTGAAGGATATCGCGAAATGAAGAAATACTGTGACGAAAAGCAGCTCTTCATGTTCTGGGGCGGAGTCGCCCCCTTTGAACTTATGCATCCCGTATGCGGACACGAAAATCTTCTGATCGGCATGGCGCTGGATCCGGATTGGATTCAGGACATGGTCAAGGTCTATAGCGATTCCATAATTAACAATCTCGAAGAGCTTTTCGCAGCGGAAGGGAAGCCTGACGGATTCTATTTCTTCGAGGATCTGGGGTTCAGGGAACGCCCGTTCTTCTCACCGTCCATGTACCGTGAACTTATCAAGCCCGGACATGCGAGGCTCTTCGATTTCGCACACTCATGCGGCTGCAAGGTGATGATGCACTCCTGCGGTTTCATAGAGCCGCTTCTGCCCGATGTCATTGACGCCGGACTCGACTGCCTTCAGGGCATGGAGGCCAAGGCCGGAATGGATCTGGCGAGGATTCATGCAAACTACGGGGACAGGATCGCTTTCTGCGGCGGTGTCGATGCACGTGTCCTTATTGCGAACGACCGTTCCAGGATTGATGCCGAACTTAACGCCAAGGTCGCCCCGGTCCTCGCCGCAGGTGGCGGATACATTCTTTCCAGCGACCATTCCGAACCGCCCGAAGTAGACTTCGAGACGCTGCAATACTTTGTAGAGAAAGGACGTGCGATGAGCCGTAGTCGGAAGTAGGAAGAGAGGGGAGCAGTAATCAGTAATCGGAGGTCGGTAATCAGAGGTCAGAGGGCAGAGGGCAGAAGGCAGAGGTCGGAGGGCAGAGGTCAGAGCTAGAAGAAAGAATTAAGTTGGAGTTCAAGCTTTAGCTTGTGTCTTGGTGTTTTTAAGTTGGAGTTCACAACTTTAGTTGTGTCTTGTTTTTTTAATTGAAGTTAGTGGAACGCCGCCATCTTGGCGGCTCCTAAGATGCCGACAGGATGCCGGCGTTCCACATTTTATTCATCATAAGGAGAGATCAATGACACACAGGGAACGCATGGGAGCGGTTTTCCGGGGAGAGAAACCGGATGCCATGGCATGGTTCGGGGACATGACGTACTGGTATTCCTCACACCAGATAATCGGCGATTTGCCTGAACGCTGGAAGGGGCCGGACGGCATGCACAAGATGCACCGCGAACTGAATATCGGCGAGTATATCCCAGGTTGTGCGGCTGGAGACACTATTGAAGGTGATGATGTACGGCATGAGGTGACGGTGAAGGACGGCATACGTACCGCCAGATGGCATACTCCTGTCGGCAGCATCCAGGAAGTGCAGGAGTATTCGCCGGACTCGTTTTCATGGGGCTACACGGAGCATGCAGTGAAAGATGTGAACGACCTGCGCGTCATCCAATATATTTATGAACATCGCAAGTTCGTGCCGCGTCCGGAGCTCTATCTTGATCTTGACAGGCGATACGCCGCTTACGGTTTCGGTCCGGCGCATTACGGCTCTCCGGCAACACCGATTTCCGAGTTGAACAAGCATTGGGTCGGCGTAATGGAGCTCACCTACCTGCTGATGGATGAACCTGAGCAGATGCAAATGACCCTCAACGCCATCGGAATGGCGAATGATGAAATATACCGTCATATCGCCGCCGGTCCGGCTTCATATGTCATGATCTGCGAGAACCTGTCCGGCACGACCATGGGCGGTTACTTCGACGAATATATCGCACCGCACCTGAAGCGCTGGACATCATGGCTCCGCGCGCGCGGACACAGGAGCATGATCCACAATGACGGCACACTGCGGGGCACCCTTGAGAAACTGGCGGCAGCAGGAGTGGACTGCGTGGATTCGGTAGTGCCGATGCCGGTCGGAGATGTCGCCGTAGAAGACTTGCGTGCCGTGGCCGGAACGGACATCATCCTGCTCGGTGGCATTCCCGGTGCGATGCTCGCACCTCCGTTCGACGCCAAGTTTATCGAGAAACACGTAAAGGAGATAATCCGCATCCACAAGGATTCCGGCAAATTCATGTTCGGCGTGGCCGACCAGGTGCCGCCGAACGGAGATATCGCCCTGGTGAAGCTGATCGGCGAACTTGTCGAGGAATATGGCCGGTATTGATAATCATCTCATAATTGTTTAGACCCCACCGACCTTGCGTCGTTGGTGAAAGAGATTGGGTGAGGCTAGCTCGCGATCGCCCTAGCCTTCCAATCTCTTTCACCAACGGGATAAACCCGTTGGGATCTCTATTCTATTTCAAGACGATTAGTAAGATTTCCGACAATCAGAGGTGTTCCTGCAGTTTCAGATCAGGCTTTCAGCGACTTCATTCCATAGGAGAAGGCCTTTCCGGGTGCAGGATATCCTCTTGCCGTTTTCCTTGATGAGTTTTCCGGCTTTGAGTTCGGTCAGTTCTGATTCAAATGTTTCGACTTCGAATCCGCTTGCCTTGTGAAAATATTCCTTGTTCCAACCCTGCGAAGTTCGCAAGCCCATTACGAATATTTCACGTGCCC
>JBAZRS010000206.1:0-8596 GCA_041662825.1 Victivallales bacterium
CTCCAGGGTAATCCATTTCCTCTCAAAAACCGCTTCCCTGATTACGTTGAGGGAGTTTATCAGGGAGGCTATTCCGACCAGGCAGATGCCGCTGGGATTATGCCTGGCCCCGCCTGCAGTGTAGTCGGCGGCATTATCTATGCAACCATCGAGGGACACGGAGAAGAGCGGGCAAGGGTTCACCAGGCGCTGGAGACGTCCGACCGCAGTTCGCCATTCCGCCCCGGTACCGATCGAATTGAATATCTGGTCACGGCATCGGCTGTAGAATTCTTCGAATCCGTCAGTTTTCCCGACTGGATGCGGGAGAGCTTTTCCTGCCCATCCAGGCAGAACTCCGTCTGCCTTGCGCAGACACAAGTCGAGAAGTTGCGGAAGATTGATCCAGTAGTAGGCTCCGGCGCTGTGCTCCACATTTTCCGTAATCGGCTCCTGGCAGCCGCCGTTGACGTAAAGCCTCGCCTCGCGATCGGTTTTGCCGGCGCGCATGAGTGCGGGAATGAGAATATCGTCGTTCATCAGGGCGAAATTGTTGTGCCCCCCCAAGTTGAGAAGGGCGATGAGTTCTAGATATTCGCGGGGGGAGTTTGCGGATATCCTGCAGTTCGGTTTCGGATTCATCAGACCGTGCTCATGATGGACTTCGATGAATAAGCGGGTAAGTTCGTTCCAGACCGGGACGCCGTCTTCATCGCATCCGCCCAATGTCATGCACGAACTCGTTTCAGGCCACGGATTGTCGTCCACATGGGTCTTGATGTCAAAAGGGAGCATCCACCGGGCAATCAGGTCTCGGGCCTCGGATTCAGTGATTATCCCTTCGGCGATGTCATGTCTATACAACCCGATGAGCAGTCGGTCGGGATGGCCCAGGACAGAAATGCCGATTCCTTCAAGGGAGGCAACCACCTCGCGGAGAAACAGCAGGAAAGCCAGCCCTTCGTGAAATGTGCGTGGCGGTTCCGCGGGGATGCGAGCTGAAGTTTCGGCGATCAGGCGCAGGCAACGGCATGCGTCCGGATCCGTTTCACCGGACAGCGCTTCCGCAGCTGCGAAATGGAAACGGCCGGCAACAGCCAGGAGTGCCCGGCAACTGCGCTCCATCGCCTCAAGAACAGTTTCCTGCTCCGCGTCGACAGGCCGTTTTCTCCTCTGCGCAATTTCCGACAGGACACCGTTAACACCTTTGCCCATCAACCGCGTGTATCCTATGCTGTGGTGGTCATTGTCAAAACCTCCGCCAGAGAGTACGGGACATTCGGAGAGCCATTTGAACTCCGGAATAGTTTTGAAGATGCCCCTGTTTCTTTCCCGCAGCCAGGAAGAGGGTGTCTGTCTGAACGAACCGGGGCAGCCCCAGCTCTCGGAGGGTTTCGAGTCAATCTCGAAAAAGAAAGGGCTGTGACGGAAGATGACAGGGCGGCACCATGAGGCGATCGTCTCATGCAGTTTCGCTTTCACGATGGCAGGATGCGTTTCCGGACAAGCCACTGAAAACGCCTCCATCTCCTCATGGATATGCCGTCGCATTTCCCCTGTCTCTTCGGGAATAGTGCCGGTATCATTAAAATGAGAGTTCCGCCTTACGTCGTAAAAGGATTTCAGTTCATTTTTCAACATGTCTACAGATGGGTTGATCATATTTCCTCACAAGGTATCTTATCAAGCAATGATTTCATTTCGCATGTCTTCAATATAATTCCATTCCCAGCCTGTATAAAGGATTTGTCCGGTTGATTCTTGCACAGTCCATGGTATATATTTGCACATATTGGTAAGAGAGTCGTAATATTGGAAGAGGTGATTGTGAAAGAGGATTTCGTTTATTATCCATGGCCTCTTGAGACTCCTCCGGCCGGATCGGCCGTATGGCTCTCCGGAGCCGGGCATTACAGGAACGGTTTCGGTTCATGCCGCCGCGCCGGGGTGTACGATGTGTGCTGTCCGCATTTCGTACTTAGCGGCAGAGGAGTGTTCAAAACGCCCACCGCCGAACGGCTTTTCAAGCCGGGTGACGTGTTTACCCTGTGGCCGGGCATACCGTACGAGTTCTACGAAGAGCCTGGAGATGACCCACTGAGTTTCAACTGGCTCTGGATAACTGGCGACGGAGCGGAGGCGTTTGGTCTGGCTTGCGGTTTCAGACCGGACCGCTTGCTGATACGTCCTTCAAAGCCGGATGCTGCAGCACTCACGCTTGGACAGATTATGTCTATCTACGAGAACCGCAAACGCTGTCCGCCATGCGAGGTTTTGTCGCTAATGTACAGGCTGGCGCTTGAGTGTTCCGGGTCGGCTGAAGATAAGCGCGAGGAACATGGTTCATCCGCCGGACTCGTCACAACTGCCAAGGCGGCGATAGAGGCGATGTTGTCAACGGCGGTGAACGTGGACACACTGGCGCGTTCACTTGGTGTAAGCCGAAACACCCTGCTCAACGCATTCAGGAAGGAGGGTATGACGTCTCCGGGGTATTACATCAGGCTTCGCAGGGTTGCCCGCAGCAAGGAACTTCTCGAGCGTACAGATCTGACTCTCTCGAAAGTCGCACGGGCCGCAGGTTTTGCCAACGACAAGTATCTTATGCGCGTCTTCAGGAAGGCGGAAGGCATCTCCCCTGGAGAATGGAGGAGGCTGAAAACTGTCTCCCGTGAACACATGTCTTTTTAGCCCCTTACGAATTGAGATAATTTCAAAACTGGGAATTCAGGAGACAGGAAGGCTAAGGAACTTTAAAGTTGTGAAGAAGCAATGAAGAGAATCTAAGAACATGCCTTGCGGCATTAACTACAAACAATTTCTGGATTCGTTGGTAGTCAAGCCCGCAAGGGCTGTTCTTTTCTTTGGGCATTTAAAGTTGCGGCGCATTGTCCGCCCTACTTAATTGACGAAAGTTCTATTTTGCTTCCTGGCATGCCGGGTTGGGATGAGGAAAACCGGTCAGAGCTTGACTTCGCTTCTCTTGATGACCATGTCCTGCCACTCCTTTGAAAGGGTTGCGAATCGTGCGGACCAGCCGGAGATGCGCACCGCGAGGTTAGGGTATTTCTCCGGATGCTCCTGGGCGTCGCGCAGCAGTTCAGTGTCGACCACATCAACCTGCATGAATATTCCGCCCAGACTGACGAATGTCCGCATCATTGATACGAGAGCCGCAAGCCCATGCCCCCCCTGGGCGCTAGATGGCAGCACCTTCAGATCCAATGCAGTGCCGCAGGGCAGTTTCGAGAAATCTACCGAACAGTGTGATTTGATGATCGCGGTGGGGCCTTTCATGTCAGTGCCCGGAGTTACGGAGAAGTTCGGAGCGAGGATGTCGCCTTTGCGGTGACCGGAAGCGGCGGCGGAGCGGGTCGGTAGATATGTGGTGCCCTCTCGTCCGAATGTGCTGATGCCCGCAGGTCTCAGTATGCCGAGGCGCTTCGGCACTTTGGCGACAAGATCCGTGAAATCGTCGAACACTTTTCTCATCATGGCGTCGGCTTCAGTAGAATCATTGCCGAAAAACTCGAACTCTTTCCGGACACGCTGCCTGAGCCCCTCACTGCCGTTCCAGTTGTCACGCAGAATACCTGCGAAATCGCGGAGCGTGAACTCTTTCGTCCCGTAAACAAGCTTTTTAATTACAAGCAGGCTGTTGACTACGTCCGGGAGTCCGCCGGGATGCGGAGACTGAACCGTGTATTTGGGGCCGAGATCATAATATGAGCGGGCTTTCTCGACACAGCCGTCGATTAGCATTGAAATCAGCGGGGTGGGATGAAGCGATCTGTTGCTTGAGTTCAGAAGGCTGGCGACTTGGAAGGCGAGCCGGTTTTTGAATTCGGCATAGAGCGTCTCGAAGTCCGGGTATTCCACCGTGTCCCTGTTCACCGGACCGAGACCGAGCGTCTCCTGCAAGAGGGCGAGTGCGTCGAAAGGCTGGTAGCCGAAGCATGTCTTGCCGGGTATCAGAAGCTCCCAGCAGCCGTCATTGGCGAAGTTCCTCGCCTCCTCCACGGGATAACCGAATTTCACCAGCATCGGAATGATCCGGTCCTCGTTGTAGACGGCGATGATTCCGCCGCCCAGACGTTGCACTTCGGCAATTCTCCTCAAGAGCTTTTCAGGGCTGTTCTGCGAAATCCGCACAGCGATCGGGAAATCGCTGATATGAAGTTCCTCGACAATGTCGAGTACGAGATATGTGACATCGTTTGTTAAATCCCTCCCCTCCTCATCGATTCCTCCGAGGACGATGTTCTGGTAGAACTGGGCGTCGCCGCTGCCTTTGCCGTCGGCACTTATCCATTCGCATCCCTTTATCCAGAAATGGGCCAGCAGCTCTCTGGCGTCATCAATGCTGATGGCTCCGGAATCCAAATCCCGTCGCAGATAAGGCCCGAGCATCTTGTCGATCCGCCCGATACCGCTCCAATTGCCGCAGAGCCTCTGGAAATCCCAGAGCATCCACAGCGCCTGTACCGCCTCGCGGAAGTTCCGCGGCGGATTTTCCGGAACATTTATCAGCCCAGAAAGAACCTGTCCGTAATTTTTCCGCAGGTCACCGGAGGATGCAGCCAGGAGCCGTTCCAGCTCATGGACATAACGGGCATGCCATCTGCTTGCAGCATCAAGGCAATCAAGCATTGCGCGCAGGAGGTCATCCGCATCTGAATCAACATCATTGCGTCCGAGTCTTTCGATTATCTCCCCACGTATGCCCTTGTACCCTATTTTGAGGGCCTTCTCGAAATCGATTGTCGTGTGGCTCACGGAGCTAAGCAGTGAAGGAGTTGGAGCAAGCGGGTGTTTGCTGATCCAGTCGCCGTCAGGTACGCTACGCGCACGATAAGACTGCGTCAGAAGCGGCACGGAATGCCGTGTCGCCTCCTTTAGTGTGGCGGCACCGGCAAGTTTTTCCTCGGGCAGGATGCGCAGGGGCGCGTTCTCCGCTATGAGCCTGACCGCCTCCGCGTACTGTTTGTTCAGAGATGGCATGGAGAGGTAAAATTCCGGGAGAATGGCAAACTGGGCGTCTTTCATGTTCCGTCCGAACTCGCCGGAAAGGTAACGCACGGCAAGTTTCCGTGTCGGTCCGGAAAGCCGGCATACAGGCTTGATGCCCGTAAAATTGCCGGGGATTGTTTTTTCATCTTTATTTTTTGTCTTCATATTTCCAAGTTCCTTTCTTTCAGGTTTTAACTTACCTGTAAATAGCGTCATTGATTTGTTTCCGCCATTAATAACACTACTATATGCATATATATAACTACTATAATCTTTTCTCAGGGCATTCGCGGAATGCCCTGAGAAAAGATGGATTGACAGGAAAAACACATGAACAAGCTGCTGGAGATAATTCCGCCGGATGCGGTATCTGCGGATTTTATCGACGCCTCACATGGTGAAGGAATCATGAAGGGACGGATACACGTCAAGACCGTTCCTTATTGCATTGCGGTTATTCCGGTTGTCGGCAGATACGAAGTCGTAACTCCGGACGCATCTGTGAGCATTGAATCAGGTGAGGCATTGCTTACCACGGCGAATCTCCCCTTGAAATTCATACATTACGGCGATCCGAAAAGGAAATTCATGATGATGATGAAATGGGTGCACTTCCATTTCAGCATTTTCGGCGCGATTGATTTCACTTCCATGCTGGATATGCCGTTGAAGTTGGATGTTTCGAGAGCCGTGAAATTCGGAGAACTGATTGATGAGTTGCTCAGCCTGCAGGAGTCCGAACCGGCCATTGCGGGACTTGCCAGGCGCAGTGAACTCGGCTTCAGACTCCTCAGTCTTGTATGCTCAGTCTCAAAACCCAAGGCTGACGCCCTGGGCTTTCTGGAAAGTTCGCAGAGGTTGAAGCCGGTGCTCGGGCATATGAAAAGAAATCTGCATTTGAAAACCGCCGTGTCCAAACTTGCGAAACTCGCAAACCTTTCCCCGTCCCGTTTCCATAGCGTATTCAGGGAAATAACTGGCTCGGGTCCAATGGAGCATCAGAAGAAACTGCGCTTGAACGCTGCATTCAGGCTGGTAATGATGACCGATGATAAGTTGAAGTCGGTCGCCGAGAAAACCGGATTCTGCAACGAATTCCACCTCAGTCGCGACTTCAAGGCGAATTATGGCAAAAGCCCGAGGGAATACAGGAGAAAGGAATTGATAAACCTAGTATAATAAGATCCGATCTTGAATCATTGATTCTTCATTATTTCTTCTCTTTCCGACATGCTGCCGTCCCATGGATTATTGGATTGCTGGATTAACGGATTAATGGATTGTTGCAGATCAAAGAGTTATGCAAAAATCACCATATGGGAGAAATCCGAAATGCCTATTCTGAAATTTTTCTTAAAATCCAGCATCTATGGTTTTTCTTGAAATCAAAACCAATAATCCAGCAATCCATAAATCCATTAATCCGTCATCCTGCGGGATGACCTTGTTTCCGACATGCATTGACATTATATGACATGAAGTGTAATTTGATGGCATCCGTTTTTTTATTTATAAGGGAATCTTATGCAACTGACAGTTCATGATGTTTCGAAATATTTCAATGTGTCGGAAAGGACCGTTTACCGCTGGATTGACCAGAAAATCATACCGGCCTACAAGATAAACGACCAGTTCAGGTTCAACCGTGCGGAACTCCTGGAATGGGCGACCGCCCAGAAAATAAATGTATCCCCGGAAATCTTTGAAACGCACAAGGCCGAGGACGAAAAGCTTCCATCCATATGCGAATCCGTCAAAACCGGCGGAATTTTTTTCAGGATTGAGGGCGCGGACAAGAAAACCGTGCTGAAAAATGCCGTGGAGATAATGAAACTTCCGGATGATGTCGACAGGGATTTCCTCTACGACGTCCTCCTCGCACGTGAAAACATGGCATCAACCGGCATAGGTGAAGGAATAGCGATTCCGCATGTCAGGAATCCGGTCATCCTTAATGTGAGCTATCCTGTGATCACCATCTGTTTCCTTGAAAAGCCGATTGATTTCGGAGCCCTGGACAAACAGGACGTTTACTGCCTTTTCACTTTGATATCCCCTACTCCGCGTGTTCATCTCCAGCTGATTTCAAGGCTGGCTTTCGTCCTGAAGGACAATGAAGTCAAGAAGATCCTCGAAAAGCCCGGGACCCGTGAGGAAATCTTGAAGGCAATAGAACATGCGGAAACAAAGGTGGGAATGAATAGGAAAGCTTGAAGAACACGTTGAAACCGTTGAAGACGTTACACGTTGAAATCGTTGAACGGTTTGAACGATAAACCATTTACCTTATAATTAAACAGGACTGTCATGAAATGACTTTACTTCTTGCAGGATTTTTCATACTTCTGCTGTCCGGCTTTGCTGCGTTCTTCACCGGCAAAGACGGCCGCGCCGCCGCAATTTCGGCGATTGCAGGAATCCTTGCATGCCTGGCCCTGTCGTCAGGAATATGTCTTGACAGCATTGTTAACGGAAGGAGTTTTGAGTTCTCCTATCCGCTTACACTGCCTTTTGCGAATTTCGCAATCGGGATTGATCCGTTAAGCGCCTTTTTCCTGCTCCCCCTCCTGTTCCTTTCATCGCTCTGCGCGATTTACGGCTCGGAATACATGGAAAGACCATGGGGCAGGCATGATCCCAGAATATCATGGTTTTTCTTCTGTCTGCTCGTAACCGGAATGATGCTTGTCGTGATCGCAAGAAACGGCATCCTCTTCCTGATCGCATGGGAACTCATGGCTCTCTCCTCGTTCGCCCTTGTCACTTTTGAAAACGAAAAGAAGGAAGTCAGGAAGGCCGGTTGGATTTATCTCGTCGCATCACATGTCGGAGTCGCCTTCATTTTTGCGATTTTCGCAATTCTCGGGAATGGTCACGGTGCTCTCGATTTTTCGAGTTTCCAGACGCTGAAGACGGGGACAGTTACTGCGTCCGTGATTTTTATTTTCGCGATGATAGGCTTCGGCTCCAAGGCCGGCTTCATTCCGCTTCACATATGGCTTCCCGAAGCGCATCCGGCAGCGCCCAGCCCGGTCTCGGCGCTGATGTCCGGCATCATGATAAAACTCGGGATTTACGGGATATTGAGAACCATGACCTTTCTCGGCGACCCGCCTCTTTGGTGGGGAGTCACTTTCATCGTAATCGGAACCTCTTCGGGAATAATTGGAATCACATTTGCACTCGCCAGCCACAACATCAAAAGGCTTCTCGCATATTCCAGCATTGAAAACATCGGAATAATTTCGCTCGGTTTGGGGTTGGGCCTTGCCGGAATCTCATGCAACGAGCCGTTCATTGCCATACTTGGCATTGCCGGCGCCCTGCTCCACGTTCTGAATCACTGCATTTTCAAGGGACTTCTTTTCCTCGGCGCAGGAACCGTGCTTCACGAAACCGGCACAGGGGATTTGGACAAGCTCGGGGGACTGATGAAGAAAATGCCTTTTACCGGAGCATGCTTCATGACAGGTTCGGCGGCGATTTCAGGACTCCCCCCCTTCAACGGTTTCATCAGCGAGTTCCTTATATTCCTGGCGGCGTTCTACGGCATAACGTCGACGAGTCTGCCGCTTTCCTTCTGTTCAATTGTCGTCATCGCCTCCCT
>JBAZRS010000207.1:0-8489 GCA_041662825.1 Victivallales bacterium
GCTGGGGTTTCTGTGCGGTTTTCGGAGATTCCGGTTGCGCCTGCCTGGAATCGTCAAGGGGCTTTAACGCCTGCAGGAACGAGTCCCAGGAATTGAAACGGCCCTCGGGATCCTTGGCGGTCATGGTTCTGATTATGGAGACTGCTTCCTTTGACAGGTTTGGAGGGAAGACAACAGGGGAAGAAACATGCTTGTCGATCATCGCCTTTTCATCCGGAGCAGTGAACGGTGCTTTGCCGGTGAGCATTTCATAGAACATTATTCCGAGGGAGTAAAGGTCGCTGCGCCAGTCGGCCCTGTGGTCAATGGCCTGTTCCGGGGACATGTAAACTGGATTTCCGAACACATAGGTGCGCTTATGCTGATAATTGCGGGCAATCCAGGGGCCAAGTCCGATGTTTGCCACGACCGGTTCCCCGCTGTCGCCGAAAAGGACGGTTTCAGGCTTAAGGCAGAGATGGATCAGGCAGTGCTCGGACATCGCGTAATTCAGCGCCTCTGCGATTTTCCTTATCATCGTCAGGGCTTCCTTTTCAGTGAACGGCGCCTGTCGGGAGATGCGTTCTTCGAGATTGCCCTCGGACATGAAGGCCATGACCAGGTAACAGTAATCGTCGATTGTGCCGCAGTCGAAATAATGGACTATGTTGGAATGGGCCAGCCTTCCTATTTTCTGCACCAGTTCCCTGAATGAGACTTTTGCCTCCATATCAGCCCTGACGGAGAAAATTTTCATAATCACCGTGCGTTTCACTGACTCCTGGAAGGCGAGATACACTGTGGCTTTTTCGCTTGAAGATACGGTTCTGACAATCCTGTATCCGTTTATTTCCATTCCCGGAGGGAGGGATGAAGACGAATCGAGTCTTCCGGGTGAAATGACAGTGTCGTCCTTTTGCCCGGGCGACTCGGCCCGGTTTAATTTCAAAGTCTCATTGAACTGAGGCTTTGAACTGCCGTTGGCATTCGCGCCGTCCTTGCTTTTCCCTAATTTCATTATGGAGGTGGTCGTGGACTGATAGCGTTCGGGGTTTTCAATGCAGAAGACGAATTCCGCGTTGCCCACCCTTATCATGTCTCCTTCGGAAAGAAAAGCCTCTTCACCATAAAGAGTCTCCCCGTTGATCTGGGTGCCGTTGCTCGAGTTGAGATCCTTGAGGATGAATTTATTCTCAACCGGATGCAGATAAATGACGCAGTGTTTCCTGCTGACAAGAGGATCGTCTACAATTGTTATGTCGTTGGTGTTTGTCCTGCCGAGATTTAACTCCCCGCTGCCGGGAACGGCGATTGTCTCCTTGCCCGTGTGATTCTGGAATATTAAATATGGCATGTAGTTATTTGAATATGCTCTTGTTATATTCTTCAATGGTTCTTCTTTTCTGCTCTTCCGCCTCTTGCTTTTTCTTGATTTCTATTCCGGCGGCAATGTCGTCGCTGATTTTCTTGATTTTCGGGTTTTCCCTGGTCAGAATGAATTCGGTAAAAGCCGTCTTTTCAGCGTTGAGCTTTATTGTCAGAAGACCCCTTGTTTCTTTTCCGGTCCATGTGTAAGTCTGTTCCATGGGCGTGCCCACTTCCGCCTCCGACCATCTGCATTTAGTGCAGATGCCGTTGTTGAAATCATGGCTTTGCTCGCACGGCTCCTTCCTGTTCGCCTTCTCCGGATCTGCGGCATCCAGTTTTTCCTGGTCCGTATACCCGTACTTGTCCTTGATTTTTCTTCCGAGGGCAATCATGGCTTCACGGGGGCCTATCCTGAAGTTATAGACGACCTTGTAAAGATAATCAGACATGAAATGGATTTCTATCTTGAGGAAAGGCCCTCTGTCAAAGTTGATATTTTCGATGTCTCCGGTCGCCAATGCCGTTGAATACTGCGGATAAAGCAGGGCGAATTCGTCTTTTTTCATTCCCCAGTATGCCAGTTCAAATCCCTGGTCGGCGTCAATGCCTGCGTTTTTGGTGGTGGCTTCAATCTGTTTTTCTTCGGCGAGTTTCCTTATCTCCTCCCTCTTTTTCGTAATTGCAGGGTCTTCCTTGACCGCTACAGGCGCTCTTGAATCATCGACATTTGGGGTGCCTGGTGTGAGGGGGGCGGTTGTTGCCACTGTTGCCGGAGTTTTCACGGGAGTTGTTTTTTCTGCAACGGCTGCCGGAGACAGTGCATCCTTTATAAGCAGGGCGGATACTTCCCCGGGATTCTTCCAGTCATTCATGTAGAAGATGTATCCGTTGTCCTCGTTTTCCCTGGTTACGGATTCCCTCACCTCGTTGTAGATCTGGATGGAATAGGCGTTTTTCTTGGAATAGTAATCGCGTATTTTGGTCTGGACAAACGAATCTTTCCTCTGGTTCCTGAATGCCTCGTCAAATCTGATTCTGTCTTCAGGAACAATATCGTACATCGCAATGACAGTTCCTCCGATGTTTACGCTGTTTCCCGTGCTTCCGTAGCTGAAGAAATAACCTTCTGCAACATTCGTCTTATCCCCTTTGATGTACTTCACGGACACACGGTCAAGTATTTTTGACATCACGAAGAGCTTTTCAGCTTCCGCCTCGGCATTCTTCTTAAGGGTCTCATTGCTGTCCGGAAAATTCCTTGACACCTTCTCTCTGACTAATTTGCCGATCTCCTGGGTGGTTATTTCATTCTTTTTCGCAGTGGGCTTGAGCGGGTAGAGCTCTGAAACATCCTTAAGTATTGTGTTAATCACGTCATTATCGCTCAGATTCTCGCCGGCCTCCTTGTATTTTGATATTATCTTTGATATTTTCTGTATCCGCATGGCTGAAACAGGAGGGGACTGCAAAGCGTATGCGCCAATGCATAAAATGAACAGAAATACAAAGCATGAAAAACATGCTATACGGCGTGCTTTTAAAATCATAATTGGCTTAACTCCAGAAAAACTTGATTTGAATGAATGAAACAGATTCCTGAAAAATAACAAAGCAAAAATTATACCAGATTCCTTTGATTTTCAATTAAATACCTGTTTAAGTATAGCGTTTTTGAAAAATTTTATTCAAAACCGAGTTTCTCAGCATCCCCAACTGCCTAAATACAGAATTAATAATCACATGAATGACAAAGAACTTGAGAAGACAAAGTCCTATGTTTGTGAAATAAGCGAGGAAAAACTCAGCCAGCTTACAGCCTGTCTGACTGAATCAGGATGGGCTTTTGAACCGTTTCCGCCATATGCGCACTGGAAGGCGTCGAAGGAGAAGACGAAAATAGTCGCCTATAAGAGCGGCAAACTCACCGTCCAGGGGGCAGGGACGGGGGAATTTGTGACTTTTGTCCTGGAACCGGAAATCCTGAAGGAGGCTCGGCTCGGTTATGAGAGTGTGCTCGACAAGCCGAATGCCGCCATTTCGGAGATTGAAGAAAAGTTCACCCCGCATGCCGGTGTTGATGAAAGCGGAAAAGGCGACTTTTTCGGTCCGCTTGTCATTGCCGCTGTTTATGTCGACGAGCAAACGAAGGACAGGCTGCTCAAGATAGGTGTCAAGGATTCAAAGAAGATTAAAAACGACGTTAAGATTGGAAAGCTTGCCGCCGAGATAAGGAAAATCGTATCCGGCAGGTTTGCGAATGTCGCAATCGGACCTGACTCATACAACAGGCTTTACGATAAAATAGGGAACCTCAACCGGCTCCTGGCCTGGGGGCATGCCCGCGCCATCGAGAACATTGTTGAAAAAGTGCCGGATTGCAAGTGGGTTCTTTCCGACAAGTTCGCGAACGAAAGGCTGATTAAGGACGCCCTGATGAAAAAAGGCCGGAAAATCGAGCTTCGACAGAGGACAAAGGCGGAAAGCGACATAGCGGTCGCCGCAGCCTCGATTCTGGCCAGGGATGAATTCGTAAGGAGACTCAGGGATCTCGGAACCGAGTTTGGAACAATGCTTCCGAAAGGAGCCGGCGCAAATGTCGACGAGGCTGCGAAGAATATTGTAGAGAAACTGGGACGGGACAAGCTGAACTGTGTTGCAAAAATGCATTTCAAGACTGCCGCCAAAGCCCTCGGCATTCCCCCGGCCGCAGAAAAAGACGGGGGGTTTAACACTGTCTACTAATTTGATTTAAACTTCTCTTCGGCGGTTGAATGATTAAAGGGATATGGCTACATTAAAAGCTCTTTTTCCCAATCACGGAAGTTCCCTTGAAAATCGAAACGGAAATCAATACAATATATTAAAGGAGTTGAAAAATGAGTAAAATTCATGCGGATCATGTGTTTACTTCGGAATCAGTGTCAGAAGGTCATCCCGACAAGGTGTGCGACCAGATTTCAGATGCGGTTCTTGACGCCTGTCTCGAACAGGATCCTGAAAGCCGTGTCGCCTGCGAGACCCTTGTCACGACCGACCTGATTGTGATTTCCGGTGAAATCACGACAAAGGCCGAAGTCAACTGGGAGGCTCTTGCACGCGGCGTTGTCAAGGATATAGGATATTCCGACAAGTCAGTCGGCTTCTCTGACGGAGACTGCAAGGTGTTCGTCTGCATACACAGCCAGTCCCCGGACATTTCACAGGGTGTGACCGCCGGACAGGGCCTGCACAAGGAGCAGGGGGCAGGAGATCAGGGAATGATGTTCGGTTACGCATCAAACGAGACGAAAGAGCTTATGCCGGCCCCGATCCTGTATTCCCACAGGATTGTCGAGGAACTGGCAAGGCTCCGCAAGACAAATGTAAAAAAATATCCTTTCCTCCGCCCGGACGCCAAAAGCCAGGTCTCCATCCGTTACAAAGAGGGGAAACCGGTAAGCGTTGAGACAATCGTCGTTTCGCACCAGCACACACCCGATATGAAAATAAAGCAGCTTGAGGATCTGGTGAAGGAAGTCGCGAAAAAGGTCATTCCCGCATCCTTGATGAAGGGGAATATCAAATACCACATCAATCCCACGGGAAGATTTGAAGTCGGCGGCCCCAACGGCGACACCGGACTTACGGGCCGCAAGATCATAGTGGACACCTACGGCGGCGTAGGTTCACACGGCGGCGGAGCATTCTCCGGCAAGGATCCGAGCAAGGTGGACCGTTCCGCAGCCTACATGAGCCGATACATCGCAAAGAACATCGTGGCGTCCGGCCTCGCTGAAAAATGCGAAGTCCAGGTTGCATACGCCATCGGCGTTGCCGAACCTCTCAGCATCAATGTCGACACCTACGGCACAGGCGTTCTTGAAGACGACACCGTGCTCGAAAAGATCATACGCGCAAATTTCGATCTGAAACCTGCGGGCATAATCAAGGCCCTCGGGCTCAAATACCCGTCAAAAGGCGGATGGTCCTACAGGAAGTCGGCAGCCTACGGGCATTTCGGCAGAAGTATTTTCCCGTGGGAAGCGACCGACAAGGTCGAAGAGCTTAAAAAGGCGGCTGCCAAACACATGAAATGCACATGCTGTAACTGCTAGGGTGCCGTTAAAGTCGTTAAACCGTTAAAATCGTTGAAGGCGTTGAACGCTATTAACGATTAACGGTTTTAACGAATTGAGCGATTTCTCCAGGATATACGACAACTATGGCCAAGAAAAAACGAAAAATACTCGGCGTCGGCTCCCCGATGCTTGATGTCCTTGTTAACGTTTCGGACGCCTTTCTCTCTGAAATCAATGAGCAGAAGGGCGGAATGGAGCTTGTCGATTCGGCGAAACTTGAAAAGATCCTTTCATTGGCAAAGTCAAAGCATATATCTGCGCCCGGCGGTTCTTCCGCAAATACCATATTCGGCCTGACGGAACTCGGCATGGACACGGCTTTCCTCGGGAAAATAGGCGATGACAAGCAGGGGCGCTTTTACAAGGAAAGATATCAGGCGATGGGAGGTGACGTTTCCCGTTTCAAAGTGAATGGAAAAGTTCCTACCGGTCGCTGCCTGAGTCTGATAACCCCTGATTCCGAGAGGACAATGCGCACGGATCTCGGAGCCGCCGCAACTATGCTCCTGGAAGAAGTAACTTCTGCGGATTTCGCAGACATCACCCATCTTCATGCCGAAGGTTACACTCTTTTCAACAGGGACCTGATGATCCATGTGCTTAAGCTTGCCAAGGAGAACTCATGCACCGTCAGCCTTGACCTTTCCTCGTTTGGAGTGGTGAACGCATCAAAGGAGATTCTTCCGGACATCCTCGGGAAATATGTGGACATAGTTTTCGCCAACGAGGACGAGGCGAAGGCCTTCTGCGGCGAGGACGATCCCGAAAAAGCCGTAAAGGTGATGGCGCAATATTCACAGACCGTGGCTGTAAAGCTGGGCAAAAAGGGTTCCATAATAAAATGCCGCAGGAGCACGGTGAAGGTCAACGCCGATGTTGTTGAAGCGGTTGATACTACCGGTGCGGGTGATCTGTGGCAGGCCGGATTCCTGTTTGGGTTCCTGCGCGGGATGCCGATTGAACTCTGCGGGAAATTCGGTTCCATCCTCGGATCAGAAGTAGTCAAAGTGATCGGTGCGTCGATCCCCGAAGGCCAGTGGGGCGAAATCCGCAGGAGAATCGACTATCTCAGCGATTTTAAGTTGTAGCACAGGCATTTTGCCTGTGTCTTTTTCCCTCCGTATTCCCGCTTCTTCCCCTGGGATCGCCAATCTCCGGATTGGCATATGGAATTCAGGACGGACAATCGGGAGAGCGGTATTCCTTATGGAAATAAATATATGCCCGATCATGCCAGTCAATGTTGGTGTTTTATAGATAATCAACAAAGTCCTTTATATCCGTTTTCCTGAACTCCTCTTCTGTCATAACTTGCTTGATTCTACCCTTGACTATGTGGACATATACATAGTGTCTTTCCTGATCCGGTGTGGATATGAAACGCTTGCCGTTCTTTAAGGTTGTGTGTTTAGAGCAAGCATCACAGATATAATCTGTTCTGATGAAACAATTGTCAAATTCGGGAAGGATGCCTTTGAGAGTGTCCCCGACGCGATAAACATCAAGGCACCGCTCCTCATATGCCTGCCATTTTATCTGGATTTCGGAGTTTTTTGAAACCGCTTTTTTGTCCGGGCAGAGAAGATCGGAAACGATACTGTTGAACATGCCCATTAGTCGATCCTTTTTATGGTGTCCACAAAATCTATCATGAGTTGAGGAGCTTCCCAGGAATTCGGAATGGGCTTTGTCTGGAAAGCAACAAATACCTTTGCCCCTTTTGACGTTTTGCGGTGCCGCAGTGCATGCAATCCGGTATAGATGGCATTTCTAATGATTGGATTCAACTCCTTCATCTGTTCATCGGATAAATGATTGTGATGGAAGTCCTCCATCTCCATTCCATTGCGCACCACCATGGCAAGAAACTTTGCCATATCCTGCGATTCCATGGATAGTTTGAATGCTTCAGGCAGCTTCTTCAATTTTAAGTTTGCCAACATTTTCGCATATATCCCGCATGTCGTTATGCATAGTTTTCACTTTTCAGTTTGACTGTGGTGAAATATGTAGCATTTGAATTGTTTGATAACTTCTTTTTATGTACGCCATTTTTTGATGGCTTTTTGTTCTTGATTCGAACGCCTTATGATGACCGACCGGTTATTCACCGGTTCGGTCTACCTTTCAGTTGGGGGGATAGTTCCTCTTCGGGCGTTCCCATGTGCTCCCACATTTCATTCTGTTGTAGCCACATCGGATCTGCATTTCTTTGGATGAACTCATCAACATCCATGCCATCAATGGTTGGAGGTCTTTTGACTCGTTTCTGCTTGCCATTAATGAAGATGGTCATGTATTCTTTGCGCCTCCGCTTTTTCTCGGCTTTCTCGGCAGGTGTCAATTTGCGCTTCGGCTTGCCCATGATATCTCCAAGTTGCGTGCTCTCGTTCCAATGGTACGTTTTGTCTGTCTCATTTCTCAAACACTCCCCAATTATCTTTGTAGGGCTTGATACCGCCCATTGTGATTCCTGCCATTGGTATGCGTCCACCACCCGCCCCCCAGATATCTTTCTCTTTTTCGATCAGTTCTTGTCCTGAAATCAAGAAATAATCTACATGTTGACCGACCTTATGAAGTAGAACGAATGCGTAGACAAAAGTGGGGTCTATGTTTTCGGCGTTGATGAGATAGCAGTTGGATGCCCGAAGGGTTTTGACTTGAACCTTGTACGTTACACCCGACTCCTCATTGAGTGCAAAGAGGTCTATTGCTTTTGCTGTGCCCAGCGTGAGTGACACTTGGAAGTCACGTTTCAGGAGTTCAGCCGCCACAAACAATTCTCCGGCGAGTCCGGATTTTTGTCCATCTTTTCTCTTCCGTTGTACATGACCGATTTGCCAAGTGCCATCCTCTCTCACAATCAGAGTGTCCAAAGGCATTTTGAATTTGCATTCCGGGCATATGGCCGTGGCCATTTCCTGAACGTATTTATCGCTAAAATTGTCGAGGCATAAGTTCATGGAAGGCCGATGCCAGGTCTTGAAATGCGTATGACACTTCGAACACTCAACCTCAATT
>JBAZRS010000208.1:0-8442 GCA_041662825.1 Victivallales bacterium
CGTGCTTTTTTTCGACTGGTATCCCAACTTCGCCCGCGATTTCAAGCCGAAGACTCCTGATGAATCAAAGCGTTTCAGCACTGTCGGAAAACTCGATTATTTCACGCGAAGTTATCGGTACACTCTTCCCGGCAATGACTGGAAGGATTCGCTCCATTACCAGGTGGGGATGGCCGCCAAGAGGGGAATCTCCTGGCTTCAGGCGCGCCCTGAGGTGGATGGAAAGGCAATCGGTGTGACCGGCTGGTCCTACGGCGGAATTTTCAGTTCCATGATCGCAGGCATCGACGACCGCATCGCCGCAGTCAACCCCTGCGTCTACACAGCACGTTTCGGCCCAAAAGAAGATTCTTACAATCGCCTGAATGATGCTGAATTTAAAAACGAGGGGTCATTACGGTTGTGGCAGTCGCGTTTCGACTCTTTCACCCTCCTCTCAAAACGTCCCGTACCGGCGCTTTACACGGTCGGAGCCAACGACAACGTGTTTCCGGTGACAAAGGCAATGGACTGCTTTGCCGCGATGTCAGGACCAAAACACCTGCTGATCGGTCCAAACGAGGGCCATGGCTACTGGGCGCTTCCGCAGGGCATCATGTTCTTTGACAGCGTGCTGAAAAAAACCGTCGCACGCCCGTCGATATCCGACCTGGTCGCCCGGATTGAGGGATCTGATGTCGTCGCCTCGGTAAACACTTCTGGTGCCATCCGTGAAGTTGAATTCTTCACAGCAACAGTTTTCGAGACGGATCCCGTCAACGGCTGGACTGCTTGTCCGGTGCACTTGTGGAAATGGACAGCCGTAAAGTCAGTCCCGATTGCGGAGGGACGCTACGAGGCCCGCTGGCCTCTCCCTGTAATGCGCCCTGTGAACCGGAGCGAGACCATTCATCGCTGGGGAGACAGCGACCAGTTTGATCCCGCCACTCCAGCTCCTGCGCCGGAAAGCGACAATCTACGGGGTGCGGTTCAGATTTTTGCCAGGGTGACAGACACTCATGGTGTACAGGAATGTACGCCGTTGGCAAAGTCGCTCCTGTTTTCCGACCGGACATCCGCCCTCCCCCCAATTCCACACGTACTGCCAAAGCTTGAGGCCGCAGTGCGGGTCAAAACCAAGTGCATTGTTGATTTGACACCCAACAGCACGGGTCAGCCAGTTGCGTCCCTTGACCTGCCGCTACCCTCCAAAACCGTTGGTAAAGCCGGATATGCGCTTTGGAACTGGCGACGGGAAAAGCCTTCGGTAAGATTGAAGACCGATGATATCGCAACACCGACAAAAACGGTCCTGCCACCGTTCTCAGATACTATCAATCCGGAATCTTTCAACGGATTCAAAGCTCTCCCCGGGGCGCAGTTTTCGGCGCGTGGCCGCTTGACATTCCGGATCAACGGCAAAGAGGGAATAGCAGACAAGGCTGACGGCTGGCACGGTTCGGTTCCGCCGGGAATGGGCGGTGCCGATGAAATCAAGATTGAGCCGAATGACGCCGGCGATCACCGGGTAACGCTGGTAATGGTTGGCGGACCAGGCGCCTGCAATGTCCGCGTTTCATTGCGGGCGGCCGACGGAGCTGCCGAAACTCTGCAATATCTGCAGGGAGTGGATATGGATAACGTGTTCCAGTTCCGCTTCTCCGGTCCGGTCGTCCTGCGCATCGAAACCACATCCTGGCCGATTCGGCCAAGCGACGGACAGGGGATGCAACACCTGACGCCAATAGGGCCATCGGCGCTGTTCCTGGATTGATTTCCCGATGGCAACATAGACAAATCAAGAAAAACAAATCATGCCAAATATTAGATTAACAAGTCCTCTCTTCACCGACTGGTCGGAACAGTATGTCCGGTTGCATCTTCCCGACACCGCACCGGGTACGCCGCTGCAACTGACGATTGGAGGTCAGCCGGATTTTTCAGGAGTAAGTCTTTCCAAACAGGAATTACATAAAGCCGACCAGACGGTCGGCGTTCCCGGGAACGCCAAGCGTCTGCTTGGCTTAAAAAATATGCAGGAAAACTTCCACCAAGATGCCCTTGTTCCATTTCAATATACTGGAAATTCTTCATCGAAGGGCGCGGAAATACTGGTGAAACTCGGCTTCGTGAAAGATGAAGTGAAGGAATTAGTGTTCAGTGATAAGTTATCAGTTATCAGTAATCAGTGGTCGGAAAAGACGACAGATGACAGACAGAATATCCAATATCCAACACGGAATATCCAACATCCAAGTGTTGAATGCAAAGAGGGCGAAAGTCCGGCAATATACGACCGCTCCCTGACACCTGACACCCGACACCTGACAACCCCATGCTTAGAAAGGCACGCGATTCCAGTGTACGCAGACACTCGGATCGGCGTCACTGGACGCGAATTAGTAATCCCTTTTTTCCCCGCTCCCCGCTCCTCGCTCCCTTCCACCCTCCCCGGCCCCTTCTCCGGATTTGCGGATTTCGCAATGAATAGCACGATCCATTGCGAGACTGCTTTTGAAGGCGCAAGCTTGAATCAGACCAACGACGGGCCGCTCTTCACCGACTACGAACTGCAATACCGTTTTGCCGAGAATCGTCGCTACACTCTCAATTTCCGCTGCTATAAAAACGATCCGTATATTGAGGTAAGCGAGACCTTCTCCCTGCGCATGAATGCGGAGCTGGTCTGGACTCTTAATCCGGAAAGAAGTTTCACCCACATTATTTCGCGTGACAGTTTTGAGGGGGAATCGCAGCCTACTGTCGAACCGCTGGGAATGGAACATCCCCGTGATGTGCTCTGCCGGCTCCAGATGCCGGTGCTCACCGAATACTTCATCCCCAACAACCGCGGCTGGTTCGCCTTCTGCGATATTCGCAACGAAGCGAAAGGCATGCTCGGTATCATGGGACTCTACGGGGCGAAATGGGAGGAACCTGTTGCCAATATGCCGGAAATTTTTGACCGTGAAGGCACTGTCGAATGGCATGCGTCGCTTGCAAGCGGAAAGCGGCATTGGCTTCTTTATGCAGGAAAAGTCGAAAATAAATTCAGGGAAATTGAACATCGAACATCCAACATCGAACGTCCAACATCGAATGAAGAAAGTATCAAGGAAAAACTAGCGACCCCACTACGCCAAGGCTACGAGGGGCAGGCCGACGACCGACGACTGACGACCGACGACCCCCGATTTGTGTTCCACAAATTGCACGCCGAGTTCAATGCATTGCGGCTGGATGAGCATCTGGATCTTGGTGGGGAAAATATTTTCGACGCGTCCTGTGCGACAATGCCCGGAATATTTTCATCCGGGGATTTTCACGCTGCTGCGCGCCAACGCCTCGAGAATCATCCCTGTCTGCAAACAGTCCTAGACAATCCGGACGACTGGCTGAAGAAGAACGGGCAAATGCATCTTGCAAGTTATCACTATCTGCTTGAACCTAGCGCTGAACATGCGCAGGATCTTTATGGACATCTGATTGCCCGCTTCGAACGCTGGGTGCGCCAATTCCAGGGATACCGCAGCGGCAAAAGCGATTACATGAAAAATGTGATCGGCTTCTCCCGCTATCTGCGAGGGATGTTGCTCGGTTATGAAATGCTGCGCAGAGACGGAGTGCTGACAGAAGAACAGGTTCACAAGCTGAACACATACTTCGCCTTTGCAGCAGGGCGCATCCTCGACGAGGGGCGCTGGCCGCACTCCAAGACGTGGAAACATCCGGATCACCCGGAATCCACTCGCGATTTCTACACCTACGGCGGCGAGCACAAGCCCGACCGGCTGGTGTGGACAAACTGTCTGCCGAATTTCCAGAGCGATCCGATATGCGCCTTGGCGCAACTCTCGGCGATTTTCAAGGATCATCCGGATGCCGCGCATTGGCGGCGTTTCGCCCTTGAGAATATTGACCGCCAGCTCGACGCCTACTGCGGAAAGAGTGGCGCCTGGGAGGAGTCCATCAACTATGCACTTTACACCTTCTCGTATTTCATCATCACCTTCAAAGCGGTCAAGGAACGCTGGGGAATCGACTATTTCAATGACGAACGTGTCAGACGTTTTGTCGGATGGCTCTGCCGCTTCTTCGGGCCGTATGACAAACGTTTTGACGCCTACACCTGGCCGGCTATCGGCAACTCCGTGCTGCCGCAGAGTCAGGCTGAATATATGCTGTGCTACGCGAGTGAATTGAAGGATGACGACCCTCTCAAGAAGGACTGTCTCGCCATCTGGCAGCTCTGCGCCGAAAAGTGCCGCCCCGGCGAGCACTATCCGGTTGTGATGGCGGCGATGGGACCTCTTGGAGAAGTCGTTAGTCGTCAGTCGTCAGTCGTCAGTGGGAAGGAACTCGGAAGCAGTAATCAGTCATCGGTAATCAGTAACCAGAGGACAGATAGCGGAGGACAGACGACAGAATATGGAAGTCAGATCGGTAGTGGAGAATTTGAAAATCGGAAATTGGCATTCGGCATTCGGCAATTGACAAGTGAAATCATGGACGAAGTCGGTGTCTCGATGCGGGACCGGCATACTGAGCCAAATGAAAGCTATTTGTTCCAAAAGATTGGATTCGCGAAGGATCATTACGAAGCCGATGAAACCGCATTCAACTGGTATGCCAAAGGTACGCCGTTGTGCATGGATTACGGGACATACACTGGAGATGTTGCAGTGGCAGGTGCGCACAATGTGGTTGAAATTCCGGATGAGGACAATCTGCGCCGCGGCTATCTGGCAAAACATCTCTTCTCATCGTTGATTGATTACACGCATTGCGAAGTGCCGGTTACCCTGAAACTGCTCTGGGGCAAGGTCCGCACATTCGCAGAAGTGGAAAACAAGGACGGCAAGATCGACCGGACTAAGACGCCTTATTTCTATATCGGCGACAAGAATCCTGTCGGCCCGAAAACATGGAAGGTAAGGCAACTGCTTTTCGTCAAACCCGACTACACGGTTCTCTTCGATCGCGTTTACGGTCAGGTGCCGCATCGGTATAACCTGCATGTCACGGGCGATAACATACGGATGGAGGGGAATGGATGCCAAGAGTCCCGCCTTCGCCAACCGAGCTACGGTGGGCAGGCAGGTGTCAGGTGTCAGGTGTCGGAAATCGGAGGAGGAAAGAGCAGAGTTGCCGCACTGGGAAACGGGGCGTTGATTACTGCGGACGGGCGCTTCGATCTCGACCTGCTCGCATATGTCCAGCATCCAGCCGAGTTCGAAATGGAAACCGGTGAAATAATTCCCAATGTCCATCCGGGTTGCGGCGGCGAGGAGGCGAGGAAGAAACATTCGCAGAATTATTTCCGCCTCTACAATCATCAGGACGGCATCTACCGGACACTGCTGTTCGCGAAGGAGCGTAATCGCGAAGTTCGCATAGAAAATGTCGAAGAATTCGGGATGAAAGTCGTGACTCCGGAATACACGGATTACGTTTTCATTCATAACGATGTGATAGATGAATCCTGCGACGGTGTCCGTTTTGTCGGCCGTGTCGGATGGATCCGGCGTGATGCAAAAGGGAATGTGCAGGCCTGCGTTCCCGACGGTGATGTCATACAGGCGTTCGGAACAAAGATCGAAGGCCGCGGACCGTGGACTTACAATATAGATGGGAAAGACGGCATAAAACTTCTTGACGGCCCGCCAAGGAGTGTGAGAGTGTCTTGAAACACAGGCATTCCTTCGACAAGCTACTTCGACCTTGCTCAGTACAGGTCCTGCCTGTATTTAGATTTGGGTTTTACTGTAGCAGCGGCACTCTGTTGCCGCTCTGTGGAAAAGACGCGCCAGAGGAGTGGCGCGGCTACAGCGGGAAAGAACGCGCTCTGCGGCAAATGTATTGACATTATCGATTTTCGAGTAATAAAAAAACCATTCAGTTACTAACTGAATGGTTTTTTATCTGAGGCATGTGAAAAAAGCGAAAGGCGGATGATAGAGATATGATACCTTATACAGTTTTTGCGATCCCTTCCTGGCAGTCTGGCTCCGGCAACAGCCTTTGTAATAAGGATTCCCTCATGGAGAACTGCCGCGCCATGATCGAGGCGTGGAAAAAGTTTGGACAGGACGAAAGGAATACACAATGAATTCTGTAGTTATAAATTGCGCTGGCACCGGCAGGCCGGTGGCACCATATTGGAAAAAAATGGTCTGCGGCGACCGCGCAGGACTGGCGTTGCGCGCCGATTACCGGGACTGCCTTGCTACGGCGGTGCGCGAGTGCGGGTTCCAGAACCTGCGTCAGCACGGGATGTTCCATGACGACATGTTCGTCTGGCACAAGAAGGACGGCCCGTTCAATTTCCAGTATCTGTTCTCAAATTACGACTACTATTTGTCGCTGGGCTTGCGGCCGTTGGTGGAGCTGAGCTTCCTGCCGACCTGGATGGCGAGTAACGACAACCGCGTATTCGCGGTGAAATGCGCCGGATGTCCGCCGAACAATTACGATGACTGGCACCGGCTGGTGAACAGCACGGTCAAGGCCCTGGTGGCGCGTTACGGACTTGACGAACTGCACTCCTGGAATTTCGAACCGTGGAACGAGCCCGACATCGCCTTCTGGAAAGGAACTCAGGAACAGTATCTCGAGTTGTACCGGCGCAGTGTTGACGCCGTGAAATCAGTGGATGCCTGCCTGCGTATCGGCGGACCGGCCACTTCAAACTTTGTGCCGGGGCCGGATGGCGATTTCCGTCCCAAGTGGGTGGAGGATTTTATGAGTTTCTGCAACCGTGAACGCCTGCCGGTGGATTTTATTTCCACTCATCCCTATCCCACGGATTTTCCATTCGACAACGCGACGCAGAAACACAGGCGCGTATTCCGCAGTCGCGATGCTACATTCGAAGATCTGAAATTATTGCGAAAGATGGTAGATGAAGGCCCATTCCCCAAAGCGGCTGTTCACTGCAACGAGTGGGGCAGTTCACCGTCGCCGCGCGATTGGGTTCACGATCATCTCTTCAGCGGAACATTTATGCTGGATAATCTTTTGCGCTGTGAAGGTCTGGTGGATTCGCTGGCCCGCTGGGTCTTCTGCGACGTATCCGAGGAAGCGCCTCCGGGCGGCGCCGAATTCCATGGCGGCTGGGGACTGCTCACCGTCCACGGCATCCGCAAACCGTCGTTTCACGCCTACACATTCCTGAACCGCATTGGAGAAACTCTGCTTCAAAAAGGAGACGGCTATGCCGTCTTCCGGAGTGAAAGCGGCTGGCAAATTCTGCTGTTCAACCATCATCACTATGCAGATCCTGAAATACAGCCGCGCAACAATTACGCCACATTGACGATGGAAGACTTCGAGCAAGCCGAGAAGATGATCGGCCCGGGAGATGCCCGCACCTTTGATCTGACCATGAATGGCATGCCACAAAAAGTGCGCATCACCAGCAACCTGGTAGATTCAGAATATGGCTGGGCACTGCCCGCCTGGCAGGAAATGGGCTGTCCGGACTGGCCGACCGCCGCGCAACTCGCGCGACTGCACGAGGCGGCGATGCCGAAAGCGGAAACGCGGATAGAGCAGACCAGGAATGGGCGTCTTACGGTAAAGGAGAGTCTCGCCCCTCTGGCAATGATGCTCATAGAGATTGAAAGCGTGTGAATTCACAAACACAGACAGGAATGTCTGTGCTACTTCGATAAAAACAGGATATGAAAATACTATGAATAAAATGCGGGTGATAATGGTCGGGGTCGGCGGTTTCGGCGGCTATCGCCGGGAGCGGATGCGCGACACTGGCTTGTTCGAAATTGTGGCGGCATACGATCACAGTGCCGAGGCGTTGAAGAAGTGTCAGGCCGAAGACGGAGCAAAGCCGGTTGCGAGTTTCGCAGAACTTTTGGCGACTCCCGATGTCGAAGCAATGGTTATTTCCACCGGTGCCAAATACCATGCGGAACAGACGATTGCGGCATTGGAACGCGGCCTGCACGTGTTCGTGGAAAAACCGCTCTGTGCTACACCTCAGGAGATCACAGGCCTGCTTGCTGCCCAGCGCAATTCTGGAAAAGTTGTTGGCGTCGGTCATAACGACCATTCCTCCGATAACCGCTCCCTTCATATCAAGCGCCTGCTGGAAGACGGCAGTTTCGGCAAGCTGGCCACTTTTGAGATGACTATAGCGCATAGCGGCGGACTTGAGATCAAGGAAGGCGACTGGCGCGGCGATCCGGAAAAGAATCCCGGCGGCATGCTCTTCCAGTGCGGGTGCCATGGCTTCCATGAGCTGATGTTCTTCTTCGGCCCGATCCGCAGGGTGTCAAGTATGATGCGCTATGATGTGCACACCACTAAGACGGCCGACGTGGCGCACTGCCTGCTTGAATTCGAGTCCGGCCTGATTGGCACCTTGAGCGCCTATCACGTCACGCCGTACCGACATACGTTGAATCTTTTCGGTACGAAGATGAGCCTCTATATGGATGACAGGGC
>JBAZRS010000209.1:0-8426 GCA_041662825.1 Victivallales bacterium
GTGAAACGACTGTAGTGCCAGCATGGCACTTAAGTCGTTGACTATCAACATGTCCTTTTTTAGCGCGCGGAAGTTGGGCTAAGGTTTTCATCAGAAGTTTTTATCGAATGTCCCTGCCTGGGAACGCCAAGCGTCTGCCCCGAGTTCCAAAGAGGACTCGGGATCAGGACGACTTGGCATCTAAAGAGCCGACCACACGTTCGGAGGTAACCGTTAAGCTTATATTTTCTGTAATGTTTGAACTTGCTTTGAGTAGGCCAGCGCTCGAGACGTGTCCGCCATAGCATCTTAGCGACGGGGGATGAGCGCGGCTTCTTAGAATTTCTAGAGGCACTCTCATCGAGAGTTGCCCGACTTTAGAACTCAAACTATCCAGCTTAACGGTTGCGAAAAAAGGGGCGGCGGAGACCGTCCCTGCTTAAAGTCCCCTGGCCGCCTAATTTAACGTTAAGGAATTTCAAAGTTGCCATGTTAAAGTAATGCGGGCTTTTTACCCCGTCGGATGACTGGGGTAGCCTGCAATTTTCTTTTCGTTTCCAGATTAGTTAAACTACAGGCTAAAGCCTGTGTTACTAAAAGTTGCGGCTCTCTGGCCGCCTAATTCAATCGTATAGGAAATTGTATTTTAGCCCCCCTGCGGGCTTGCCCCGCAGGAGGCAAAGATTGGGAGGCTAAAGGAACGCCTCTTAGCCTCCCAATCTCCCTTTCCTGCCAGGTAAACTGGCAGGGGAAGGTTAAACTGAGAAGTCCCGGCGTGGCCGCTTAACTTCTACCCGGATCAATGCTGTCCGGTAAAAACTGCCGCAGCTTCTGCAATTTTTCCGATTACCCCATTAGCATGATTCGTTATATGGGTTATTGTATTGTTTCTTACTTAGTAAGGGATTTCAAAGTGCGCAGTCACCAGTGATCAGTCAATGGATTTTCTTACTGATTACTGATTACTGATTACTGATTATTAAAGTCGCGGCCTCCTTGCCCCGTCGAATGACTGGGGCGGCCGCCTGATTTAACATAAGGATAAGAGATGGCCGAACCAAACAATGACAGCGGGCTGCAATGTCTGGGCAGCTTATTCGCACAGGTTAGGCGCAATGTGAATTTCAGTGCGTTGCTCTCGGACGAGGTGAAGTCGAAGTATGCTGAGAAACCGGCGGAAACCCTTTTGGAGATGGCTTCGGCACAGGGATTGCTACCCGAGACGCACGGGGATTTGGCGGAGATGGCGAAGTCGTATTCCGGACCGGCGCTGCTGGCGCTCCAAAGCGGCGCATGGATACTGATTATGAACACCCGGCAGGTCAATGACGGTGCCGGTGTTTTGATATGGGATCCCAATGCGGCGGTCAAAGGCAAACCGATAACGGTACCGCTCAAACAGCTGCTTGAGCGCGCTTCTAACCAGCTGATTATTTTCCGCAATCTGCAAGAGGTGGACATACGGAAGCAAAGCGCGCTGTTTTGCTTTTGCTCTATTGCCAAACATCATGCCGTCAATGCAGACATTCGCCGCGTCATGCATGAATACGCGGTAGTGGACGAAGAGGTCTCTGAACCTCTGTTCCTGGAGATTGCGCGGCATTATGAGTTCAAGACCAGGAAGTTGGAACTGAGCTGGGAAAAGCTCATCAAGCTGCACAAGGCGTTCCCTGCCATCGGGATCAAGAAAAACGGGAAATATCTTCTTTGCTGCGGTGCCCGGAAAAACGGGGAAATTGACGAAATAGTCATACTTGATCCGGACAGCGGCGGGGGCGGGCAGCCGGCATTCCAGTTCTGGAGCCGGGAGCAGTATGAAGCTGAATGCTCCTGTCATCTGATTCTCCTGAAAAAGATCTACCGCCTGTCCGATGAAAACCGCCCGTTCGACTTGTTCTGGTTCATTCCCGAATTCGTCAAGCTCAAAGGGGTGTTCGGTCAAATCGCCCTGACTGTGGGGATGATTACGCTTATGTCTCTGGTCGTGCCGCTCTTCTTTCAGATAGTAGTGGACAAGGTGCTGGTAAACCGGTCTTACAACACCCTTAATGTGCTTGGCATAGGTATTCTGATTGCAGTCATGTTCAATGGTTTTCTGGATTTCGTGCGGAGTTATTTTTTACTGTTTGCCACCAACAAGATCGACATATCGACTGCGACCAAGACCTTTCAGCATCTGATGCGGCTGCCGGTTGATTTTTTCGAAAGAATCCCTTCCGGAGTGCTATTGAAGCACATGCAGCAGACGGAGAAAATCCGGGGCTTTCTCTCAGGCAATCTCTTTTTCACATTCCTGGACTTGCTGGCCTTGTGCATCTTCATACCGTTCCTCCTCCTCTACAGCGTATCCCTGACACTGGTTGTGCTAGGTTATTCAGCCCTGATGGCGCTGGTGATAGCCAGTTTGATCAAGCCTTTCCAGCAGCGTTTAAATGAACTTTACCAGGCTGAAGGCAAACGCCAGAGCATGCTGGTGGAATCGATCCACGGGATACGCACCGTGAAATCCCTGGCTTTGGAACCGGTTGAGGAGAAGCAATGGGACGATTCCACGGCTTATGCGATAAAATCCTATTTCAGGGTCGGAAAAATCTCCATGACCGCAAAGAGCATAAGTCATGTGCTGGAAATGATGATGACGATCACAGTAATCTGGATGGGCGCGCATTTGGTTTTCGGACATGTCATCACCGTCGGAGCACTGATTGCGTTTCAAATGCTGGCTGGCAGGGTTACCGGCCCTCTCGTCAAACTGATCGGCTTGATTCATGAATATCAGCAGATAGCGCTTTCCGTCCGGATGCTGGGGGTTGTGATGAATACTCCGACAGAACCCAGCAGCGGAGGGGTGAGAAATCCGTTTCGCGGGCAGGTTTCCTTTGAAAATGTAACCTTTCAATACCGCCCGGACCTGCCACCTGCGGTTCTCCGTTTCTCGCTGGATATTCCGATTGGCAGTACAATAGGAATCGTCGGACGCTCCGGATCCGGCAAAAGCACGCTGACAAAACTCCTGCAGGGGCTATATCCCGTTTCCCAGGGATTGATCAAAATTGACGGGATCGACATCCGTGAGATAGACAAATCCCACCTCAGAAGCAGCATAGGCGTGGTCCTGCAGGAAAATTATTTCTTCAGCGGAACTGTCCGCAACAATATCAGCCTCACCAAGCGGAATGCGAGCATCGAGGAGATCATTTACGCCGCAAAACTGGCCGGTGCCGATGAATTCATACAGAAACTCACCCGCGGTTATGATACGGTCCTTGAAGAGAACGCATCCAATCTTTCCGGCGGGCAGAAACAGAGGCTTGCAATAGCCAGGGCTCTGCTCTCAAATCCGCCGATCCTGATTTTCGACGAGGCGACCAGCGCGCTTGATCCGGAGAGCGAGCATGTGGTGCAAACCAACCTCAAGGCCATCAGCAAAGGGAGGACGGTGCTGATCGTCTCCCACCGCCTGAGCATTGTCAGTACCGCCGACAGTATTCTGGTGCTCGACAATGGGGAGAGGGCCGCATTGGGAACGCATCAGGAACTTCTGGCGAAGCCGGGAACCTATCAGGAATTCTGGAAACAGCAAATAAAGGGAATCCAGTAATGAATAAGATTCCAGACGAGGCAGTGGATTTTCAGCCGGATGCGCTTGAAATAAAAAATCAAAAGCTGCCGCTTTGGGCGCAATACAGTGTCTTCTCCCCTCTCATCCTTCTGGTAGGCGCGCTTCTGTGGGCCTGCATCGGCAAAGTGGATGTAATTGTTCATGCGACCGGGAAACTGGTCTCAGACAAGCAGAACTTCATAATGAAACCGCTTGAACTCACCGTCATCAAGAGGATCAATGTCAGAATAGGCGATGTCGTCGAGCCCGATCAGGTGCTCATCACCTTTGATCCGGCCAAAAACATTGCCGAAGCCGAACGCCTCAAGAACGAGCTTTGCGCACTGAACGCCCAGTTTGAACGGCTGAGGGCCGAATTTGAGGAAAAAACGTATGTGGCCCAGGAGAATGACAACTCGCAAAAGTGGCAGCAGGCGATTTACGCACAGCGTCAGGAACTCTATCAGCAGAAGATTAACTATTATGATCAGACTCTCCGGCGATTCGATGCGGCAAAAAAGGGGAAGGAGGACACTTTGCTGAAACAGCGCGAGCGTCTTGAATCACTCAAGAAAATAGAGCAGATGTACGTAGATCTGCGTCAAAGACAGGCGACGTCGTTGAAGGAATTGCTGCAGGTGTCGATTTCGAGAATGGATATGGAATCCACCCTCGACTCTTTGGAAAACAGTTTGATTGAGCTCTCCCACCAGAGGGAAAGTTCGATATCAGAGAAGAACTCATTTGTACAGGGGTGGAGAAGTACGCTTTCCGAGGAGATGGTGAAGATCGAACGGGAACTTTCTTCGACCAGAAAGGCCTATGAGAAAAACGAGCGCCTTGTTTCATCCGTTTATCTGCGTGCGCCATGCAAGGCGGTTGTACAGCAGATTGCTGACTTTTCCGAAGGTTCCGCTGTGCGTGAGGCGGAAGCGATGATCACCCTCATCCCGCTGGACGGAACAATCGAAATGGAGGCGGAAATCAGGCCGCAGGATATTGGAAAAGTGGCGGTCGGTTCAAAAGTCAGAATTAAGCTCAATGCCTATCCGTTCCAGAAATACGGAACGCTTGACGGGGAAATCCGGAACATCTCGGAGGATACCCTGCAACGTCAGAAACCTTCGGCCGAACAGGAGGGGGTCTCCTACTACCGGGCCAGAATCACACCCTCCGGAAAGTTGCACGGGGTCCATGATTCGTTCCGGCTTATCCCCGGAATGGAGGCTCAGGCGGATATCAAATCCGGCAAGCGGCGGATCATCGAGTATCTGATCTATCCGCTGATAAAAGCTTTTGACGAGACGGCCCGCGAGCCATAAAGCCATATTTTCCCCTTTGAATAAATTCAGATAGAATTTATTTGAATGAAAAACTATAATCGATAATTCCATCTTGTCCGGGACACGGACAATTCAACATTTGTGAGGAAAAGAGAACGCGCAATAAATTGCGCTACTATGAACAGAAATGGCAGACTAAAGTTTGAACTCCACCTTAATTATGACTGGATTCTTTCTTTAAACTCGTAATTGTTAAGCTGGGTAGTTTCTATAAGATAAATTGACAATGAACGATTAGCTCCCCTGTGGGTTTACTTATCAGGGCGTAGCTTCTTAGCGAAGCCTGACCCCACAGGAAGCAAAGATTGGAAAGCTAACGGCGTAGCCATTAGCCTCCAATCTTCTTCTCCTGCCAGATAAACTGGCAGGGGGAATGATAATGAATACCCAACTTAACGATTACTTACACTCGGTCACTTGGCCTCTTGATCACGGCTTCCAGTAAGGGGAGATCTGCCTCAGCCTTTCTATGACCGGGGGGAATTTTTCGATTATGTAGTCGATTTCCCCGTCAGTGTTGAATCTTGAGAGGCTGAAACGGATGGAGCCGTGGGCTGCGGTGTATGGCACTCCCATAGCACGCAGGACGTGCGAAGGTTCGAGACTTCCTGTCGTACAAGCGCTCCCGCTTGACGCGCAGATCCCGAGCTGGTTGACGAGAAGGAGGATCGCCTCGCCTTCAATGAATTCGAAACTAATGTTTGTCGTGTTCGGGAGACGGTTCATGATATCTCCGTTAACTCTTGTCTTCGGGATCCTCGACGTAAGTTCCCGTTCAAGCCTGTCACGGAGTTCCTTCACCTTCGTGTTCTCGACCTGCATGTTTTTCTGCGCGAGTTCCGCAGCCTTGCCGAGGGCGACAATGCCTGTGACATTTTCCGTACCGCCCCTGCGGCTGCGTTCCTGGTGTCCGCCGATTATATAGGGCCGGAACCTGACACCGCGTTTCACATAGAGGGCCCCTACCCCTTTCGGGGCGTGGATTTTGTGTCCGGAAAGACTCAGCATGTCGATGTTAGCCTTAGAAAGATTAATCGGAATTTTTCCGACAGTCTGCACTGCATCGGTATGGAAGAGGGCACCGTGCAGATGTGCGATTTCCGCAATTTCCTGCACCGGATAAATGTTTCCGGTCTCGTTGTTCGCCCACATGACGGACACGACGGCGGTTTCGGCGTTGACTTCCTGTTTGAGCCTGTCCATGTCGAGACGGCCTTTGGAATCAACAGGGATTTCCTCGACCCTGTATCCGCGTCTGATCAGTTCGGAGCCGAGGTTCTTGACGGCGGGGTGCTCGACTTTGCTTATCACGATTTTGCGTCTGTCCGGATTTAAGAAGAGGGCGCTCATGATAGCCGAGTTGTCACTTTCCGTACCGCAGCTTGTGTAAAGGATCTCCGTAGGCTCGCAGCCAAGCAGGGAGGCAAGGGATTCCCTGGCCTTCTTTATATGGGAGGCTACCTGCCCGCCAAACGTGTGAATGCTCGACGGGTTTCCGTACATTTCCAGGAAAAACGGCTTCATGGCCTCGAATACCTCAGGATCTGTCTGAGTGGTGGCATTATTGTCAACGTATATCACTTTGTTCATTGACGGTTCCTTGTTACTAAACATTTTATGAATTAACCGGCTTCGCCGGGATTTAAGATTTTATTGACAGGATAACAGGATTCCAAGGATATCTAAAGCAAATTGTATTCATCAGGAAAAGAACGCGTCAGCAGAGTGACGCGGCTACAGCTTGGATTTGCTGTAGCAACGGCACTCTGTTGCCGTTCTCTTCATTTGCAACTTAGTATTTAATCCAGTTTATCCTGTTATCCTGTCAAAAAATACAATTTCCTATACGATTAAATTATGCGGCCAAAGGCCGCAACTTTTTGGAGTGCGGTCGCGAAGCTACCGCTTTTCTTCCGGCAAGCACAGCTTGACGGACTTAAGATGGCGAAATAAATTTCGCCGGATACAAAGCTGAAGCTGTCGCTTCAGCACTCCAAATTCCTGCTGTCGCAGGAAGAACTATGAAATTCCTATATCTATATTTAAGAATCCATTATTCAGAATGAAAACAACTCGAATGCTTCTCTATAATTTTATCTTTTGTTTTGGAATTATTCTGACTACTGGCTTCTGGCTCCTGAATTCCTTCAAAACTTTTTATCTCCAGATCTTCCGAACTCTCGCACTTCCGAACTTTCGCACTTTAGAACTTCTTGTCAGTCCTCTTCCTCGCACTTCGAAATTTCCACAGTCAGATGGACGATTTCACTGTGGGCGCTTAATATATCCTTGTAATGTTTTAAATCATGGGGTTTGCTTGCGACGATGGAAACAATGCAGGCGTATTTGTTCATGCCGACTTTCCATACGTGCAGATCGCTTATGCGGGTGTCGGAGTCGATTTCTATCAGTTTCCTGATTTTTACGGAGACCGCCCTGCCGACCTCCTTGTCGAGGAGAATGACTCCGGTTTCCTTCAGCAGGAAATATGTCCATCTTATGACAAGGAAGGCTCCGGCGATGCCCATGAGTGGATCCAGCCAGTTCCAACCCATGTATTTCCCCCCGAGCAGTGCGACTATCGCAAGTACAGACGTCATTGCATCGGCAAGGACATGGACATATGCTGCCTTCAAATTAAGATTCTCATGCTGCTGCGGTTGCCCGTGATCATGGCTGTCATGTTCGTGGTGATCGTGGGCATGGTGATCGTGTTCATGCTCGTGCTCATGGTGATGGTGAGGGTGGTGACGCCCTTCTTTTATGTTGAGCAGCATCATGCTGAGCAGGTTCACCGTCAGGCCGATCACCGCAATCAGGATCGCCTCCCCGTATTTTATCTCCAGCGGCTGGAAAAGGCGTTCCACCGATACGTAAGCCATGAACAGCCCGACGAAGCCGAGAATAATGCCGCTTGTGTAGCCGCCGAGGACTTCGAGTTTCCAGGTTCCGAAAGTGAAACTCCTGTCTGAGGCGTGGCGGCGGGCGAATATGAATGCGAGAAGTGAAATCGTGAGTGCAAGCGCATGGGTGCTCATGTGCCAGCCGTCGGCAAGCAAAGCCATCGAATGATATAACCAGCCCGCAATGATTTCTATGAACATCATTGCCAGAGTGAGGATCACCACCCAGAATGTCCGCCTCTCAGCCTTCCCCTCGGTAAGGCTGAAAATATGGGAGTGCTCGTATGAGGATATGTCTTTTGTATGCATATGTAATCCAAACTCCAATTCTCAAATTCCAAATCACAAACAATTCTCAGATTTCAATATCCAAGCAAAGATAAATAAATCAGGAACATGCCTTGCGGCATTGACTACTAACGAATTAAGAATATTTGAATTTTGTTTGTAGTTAAGCCCGCAAGGGCTGTTCTTTTTTCTGCTTTATGCATGCATTCAAAACCGGTCCGTTTAGACATATTTCGCGTGTCTTCTGATTTCACTTGATATTTCCGGATTTCTTATGCTTTTCAACCCTTCTTCGGAAATATCAAGTGAAAT
>JBAZRS010000210.1:0-8388 GCA_041662825.1 Victivallales bacterium
GCGGAAATGATGAACAGGAAATGTATCCCCATCTGTATGTAAACGTCGGTCTTATTGAGCTTTTCTATCTCGATGAATGATTTCAGAAGGTGTATCGAGCTGATGCCAATGAGAGCCATAGAGAGTTTCACCTTCATGGTGCTGGCGTTTACATGATCCAGCCAGTCGGGCGGGTTCTGCTCGCTGAAGTGGATTTTGGCAACGAATGTGTGGTATCCCCCTATAATCACCATTATGAGCAGATTGGAAATCATGACCACATCAATAAGTCCAAGAACCATGAGCATTATGTCCTGGGCCTTGAATCCGCCGAGCCCGCATACGAGATGGTAGAGTTCCAGGCAAAACTGATAGACATATATGCCCTGCGCCACGATTAATCCGAAATAAAGCGGCGCCTGCAACCACTGGCTTGCAACAATGATATTCGCAAAAACGTTGCCAAGTTTAAAATTCTTTTCCATTTGTATCCTTTATGAAAACAGTGTTGATTTTAAAGATATCCGCGTAATAGACATCAGATAATTTATTTTGTTCAATGGAATCCGGATAATTATTGAGGTATTTAAGGGGCGTCCCGGCACCGGCATGAAAGTATCTGCAGATTTCTGATTTTCCTGAAACAAGCTCTCCCGGTTCAGAAGAGCGATATTATAAAATATGTAATGGCGGAACATAATGCGGTCAATGGAATGGTGAGAAACCACGCCCATATTATCCTGCGTGCGGTTATCCAGCGGACTGCGGCGCCTTTTTCGATGGCCCCCACACCCATTATTGAACCTGCAATGACATGTGTCGTACTTACCGGAATTCCGCAGTGGGCTGTTCCGAGCAGGACAATGGCGGACGCTGTCTCGGCGGAAAACCCCTCCATGGGCCGTATCTTTATGATCTTTGTGCCCATTGTCTTAACTATCCTCCAGCCGCCCATCATGGTGCCCAGGGATATCGCGGCATAACATGATATGACCACCCAGGAGTCAAGCTGGAAGGATTTTGTGATTCCGCCCGTGAAAAGTGCCAGGGCAATTATTCCCATGCTTTTCTGGGCGTCATTTGTACCATGGCCCACACTATAGCAGAAGGATGAGAGAAGCTGCAGTCTTTTGAAAACAGAGTTTGCCTTTGTCGGGGTCACCTTCCGGAATATCCATAATATGGCTATTGTGAACACCGATGCCGCCAACATGCCAATCAGGGGCGCCATGAAAATGAAGATGACAATCTTTACGACTCCGGAAATAACCACGGCCTTGAATCCTGCCGCCGCAAATGCGCTTCCGACAAGCCCGCCTATCAGTGCGTGACTGCTCGAAGTGGGCAGTCCAAGCAGCCAAGTTATGATATTCCAAATTATGGCCCCGACCAGGGCCGCCAATACTACAGTCAAGGTGACGTGTTCAGTATATACTATGCCTTTGCCGACAGTCTTGGCGATAGCTATCCCGAATGTAAAATAACCTACAAAATTCGCCAGTCCCGCCATCAGCACGGCCTGGCCCGGCGTAAGGGTCTTGGTCACCACAATCGTCGCTATAGAATTCGCCGAGTCGTGAAATCCGTTTAAGAAGTCAAAGATGATCGCCAACGCTATTATGGCTATCACCAGAATCAATGCCGTTTCCATGCTTTGAACCTGCGCTTAATTTTAACTTTCTTTTAAAATGCAGTTTCATTGTTTAAATATTATGAGGGATTTGTTAGGATTGTGTTAAACTGCAGGCATAAGCCAATAACGGATCCGCATATAGTTTTCATATGCTAAAAAAACAGTTCCTGTTATTGATTAATGGCTTTTAAAGGATTACATTTTTTTTATTATGAAAATCGGAACCAGCAATCACCTGTCGGCGTCGGCCAGCTTCCTGGCGGCAATCCTTCTGGCCTCGTTTATATCAGATACGGTTATGGCCTCTGGTCCCAAGTCTGAAATCAGGGTGGGCTGCGAGGATGATTTTTCGCCATATGCATTTGTGGACGCAAGCGGGCAGGCGTCGGGGTTCTCCATAGATTTGATTAAAGCCGTAGCTAAAAAAGAAGGATTGAATCCCGTCATCTCCACCGGCACGTGGGATGCGGGGTGGAACGGCCTGGTGGCCGGCAAGTTAGACGTGTTGCCTGCGGTCGCAAAGTTGCCAAGCCGCCAGCGCCTGGCGGACTTCTGCATTCCCCATACCGAAATATATGACGCTTTTTTTGTGCGCAGGGGAGAACCTGCGATTTCAGACATCGAAGCGGCTCACGGGAAAAAGATTGTTGTTGTGCGGACGGACACCGCCTACAATGAGCTCAGGGCGCGAAAATTTCCCGGTGAAATAATCCCTGTAAACAACATCCCGGAAGGGCTGTCCCTGATTTCATCCGGCAAATACGACGCATTTCTCTGCTCCAGGCCGATCGGCATCCAAGCGATCAGGGCGCACGGGATAAGGGGGCTGACGCCCGGGGAGCCTTTGCCGGACTACAAGCGCGTTTTTTCTTTCGCCGTGAAAAAGGGCAACAACGAACTTCGGGAGAAGCTGAATCAGGGCCTGGTTATGGTCCAGACAAACGGGGAATATCAGAAAATCTACGACAAGTGGTTCGGCATTGAAGAACCGTGGAAGCGGTATGAGAAATATCTCCTGATTGCTTTCGCCGCCATGCTGCTGATCATCATGTCCACCAGCGTCCTCGTGGTCATTCTGCGGAAGATGGTCAGGAAAAGCACGGCGGAACTGGCGTTGAAAAACGAGATCCTGGAAAGGGACATCACCGAACGCAAACGCATGGACGAGGAACTGCGCAAGGCCAAGGAGGCGGCCGAGAACGCCAGCCGGACCAAGAGCGAATTCCTGGCCAACATGAGCCATGAGATACGGACACCCATGAACGGGGTCATCGGAATGACGGATCTGCTCCTCGACACCAGTCTCAACCAGGAGCAGAAGGAATACGCCCGCGCCGTAAAATCGTCGGGTGAAGCCCTGCTGACAGTCATCAACGACATACTGGACTTCTCCAAGATCGAGGCCCATAAGCTGACACTGGAAACGGTGCCGTTCTGCCTGCGCGACAGCATGGGGGATATTCTGGCGGCCCTGGCCCTGCGCGCATCTGAAAAGGGACTTGAACTGGCCTACAACATCCCTCCCGAAGTTCCCGACTCCGTAATGGGGGATCCCGGACGCCTGCGGCAGATCATCCTCAACCTGGTGGGGAACGCCATCAAGTTCACGGAAAAGGGCGAGGTTGTGGTTTCCGTCAAACCCGAATCAGAGACAAGCGAAAAGGTTGACCTCCATTTTACAGTTACCGACACTGGCATCGGCATTGCTCCGGACAAGCAGAAGAAAATATTCGAAGCCTTCACGCAGGCGGACACGTCAACTTCCCGAGTATACGGGGGAACGGGTCTCGGCCTTACCATTTCCTCCAAGCTCGTGGAAATGATGGGCGGGCGGATCTGGGTGGAGGGAAGTGTCGGCAAGGGAAGCACCTTCCATTTCATCGTGCCCCTGGGACTGCTTAAGGAGCCAATCTCAAAACATGTGCCGGAAAAACTTGAGAACCTCAAGGGCCTGCGGATACTTGTGGTCGACGACAATTCGACAAACAGAAAGATCCTGGAGTCGATGCTGAAAAACTGGAAGATGATACCGACTACCGCCGAAAGCGCCCAGGAGGCGCTGCAGATAATGGCGGAGTCCGTAAGAAGGGGAGAGCCCTATCAGGTGCTGCTCCTTGACGCAAACATGCCGGTAATGGACGGATTCGAACTTGTCGAAAAAATGAAACAGGCCCCCGATTTGGACAGCATAACGCTGATGATGCTCACATCCTCGGGCCAGAGGGGGGATTCCGCGCGCTGCCGTGAATTATCGATATCGGCCTACCTTACCAAGCCCATAAAACAGTCGGTGCTCCTGGATGCAATCATGCATGTCCTCGGGAAAACCGAACCCGTGGGTGTCGGTACGCCCCTGGTCACCCTTCACACGTTGAGGGGCAAGCAGAAACCGCTCAGGATACTTCTTGCCGAAGACAACGCCGTCAACCAGAAACTCGCCACCATAATGCTCGAAAAACGCGGACACGAGGTGCTTGTCGCGGAAACCGGCAATGAAGTCCTGTCCCTCCTCGAAAATCAGGGCTCAAAACCTTTCTCCCTCATCCTCATGGACGTGCAGATGCCGGAAATGGGCGGATTTGAGGCGACAGCCCGGATCCGGGAAAAGGAGAAGATCACAGGCGGACACATTCCCATCATAGCCCTGACCGCACGTGCAATGAAGGGAGACAGGGAGGAATGCCTTACCGCAGGAATGGACAGCTATGTCTCAAAACCTCTAAAACTCGAAGAGCTTCTGGCCGCCATTGCCAAGGTGGATTCCAACTGCAAGGCAAATGATGATTCAACAGGAAGCCCCCCGCAGCACGGAGAGGGGAAGAAGGATGTATTCGACAGGAACCTGGCGCTTAACGGCATAGACGGGGATCTGACCCTCTTCGCGGAGATCGTAAAAATATTCACGGACAGCTGTCCGCACATGATTTCACAGATACGTGAGGCAATCCACCAGGGCAACGCCTCCGAACTCGAAAGAGGAGCGCATGCGCTGAAAGGGTCGGCAAGCAATTTCGGCGCCCAAACCGCAGTCAACCTCGCGCAGAAATTGGAGACATTGGGGAAAAGCCGGGCGCTCAGCACTGCGAAAGAGGTATTTGCAGAGCTGGAGGTTGAAATCGAATGCCTCGGGAAAGCGCTTAAAGAATCGCTTGCGGAGACCAAAACATGAAAGCAGCCGCCAGTCTCCATGGAGATTCTCAACTTATCACAAACAAATCCGGGATGATCTGAATATGCCTTTTAAAATCCTTGTCGCTGAAGATGATGTAATATCAAGACATCTCCTTGTAAATCTCCTGCTCAGAAACGGTTACGAGGTGATATCCTGCCAGGACGGGAATGAAGCATGGGGGCATATCAGCAACCCGGACGGCCCGCATCTGGCTATCCTTGACTGGATGATGCCCGGGCTGAGGGGGATTGACATCTGCAGGAATGTCCGCGAACAGAATTTGAAAATCAGCCCCTATCTGATAATCCTGACCGCATCCAGGAATGAGAAGAAGGATGTCCTTGAAGTTTTCCGCACTGGCACAAACGATTATATCGAAAAGCCTTTCAACGCCAATGAACTCATCGCCAGGGTTAAGCTCGGTGAAGAGCATATAAGACTGCAGATTGAACTGGCCGAGCGGGTCAAGGCTCTGGAAGAGGCATATCAGCATATCAAGACGCTGCAGGGAATCCTGCCCATCTGCATGCACTGCCATAACATCAGGAATGACAACGAGAGCTGGGAACGGATTGAAGATTACATATCAAGACACACAGACGCCCAGTTCAGCCACGGAATCTGCCCGAAATGCGCTCAGGAGCTCTATCCTGACCTTTACCCGAAAAACTCTAAGTAAAAAAACATCCATAGTGGAACAAATTCATTATAATCCCCTTTCAGCCCTGAAGAAATATTTCGGCTTTGAAGGCTTTCTGGACAATCAGGAGGAAATTGTCCGCCAAATGCTCGGCGGTGAGGATCTCTGTGTTGTCATGCCTACGGGCGCCGGAAAATCCCTCTGCTACCAGCTTCCGCTGCTGATGCGTCCCGGATACGGGCTCATAGTCTCCCCCCTCATCTCCCTCATGAAGGACCAGGTTGACGCCCTGCGCGAAAAAGGCGTACCGGCGGCGTTTGTCAACAGTTCTGTTCATCCGTCCGAGCAACAGGGCATTTTTCACGATGCCGCAGACGGCCGCATCAAACTCCTTTATGTGGCCCCGGAACGTTTCCACATGCAAAGTTTCCAGAACCTGCTTGACCAAAATCCGCCTTCAGCCCTGATTGTGGACGAGGCTCACTGTATCAGCCAGTGGGGCCATGATTTCCGGCCCTCCTATCTCCTGCTCGGGGATGCGATTCAGCGACACTCCATCCAACAGGTCTGCGCGTTCACAGCCACAGCCACATCAATAGTCCGGGAGGACATCAGAAAACAGCTCAAGCGTCCGGGCATGCAGTTGCATGTGGCCGGATTCAAAAGACCCAATCTTTCCTTCTCCGTCATGAAATGCGATACGGCTTTCAGCAAAAAGGCCGCCCTTGAAAAAATCCTGGGCACGCCCCGCCCCACAATCATTTACGCCTCAACCAGGAAAAGCGTGGATGAAATCGCCGGAAGCTTCAACTGCATGTCTTATCACGCCGGCAAAACCGACGAGGACAGGACCGTCATCCAGGACAGATTCATGAAGGAACACAGCCCCACGCTTGTAGCCACAAACGCCTTCGGCATGGGGATCGACCGCCCCGATGTTGGACGCGTCATACATTACAACATGACCGGCTCCCTTGAAGCCTACTATCAGGAGGCCGGACGCGCAGGCAGGGACGGCGAGCCCGCCGACTGCATCCTGCTCTTTTCCGAAGCCGACCGTTATGTCCAGGAGTTTTTCATAGAGATGGGCAACCCGTCTGAAAAGCTTCTGCGGGAGCTTTACGCCTCCCTCCTAAAATCCGCGGAACAAAGCAAAATCGACATTCTGGAGGAGACGCTGTCGAGTCTGCTGGCCCGCGTGCCGGAGGCTAAATCGGAAAACCACTTGAGCGGCGCCATGCGGGTCCTTGAGCGTTACGGCTATGTTGAACGGGGGTATTCGGGAAACAACGAGGGGCATTTGAAATTCACAGGCGATTTGAACGCTCTCGCAGAAACCCACCTGGCGCAGTCCACGCAACGTTCACGCTTCATCGTACGCGCACTTAAACATTTCGGAGCCCGGGCGGCAGGAGGCGTCTCATGCACATGCGACGAACTTGCCGACATCGCCGGTCTTAAACACGAACAGATCCAGCGTGTCCTGCGCGCCCTTAACAGCGACTGCCTGGAATGGACTCCCCCGTTTTCAGGAAGAACGACAAAGCTTGTCCGCAGGGACAGCCGGGAGCTGGAAATTGATTTCAATGCGCTCAAGGAAAAGAAGGACTTTGAAATGTCGCGGATGGAGGAGGTCATAAGCTATGCGCGCTCATCCGGCTGCAGGCAGAATTTCATCATATCATATTTCGGGGAGGAGACAGAGGGCTGGAAATGCGAGAACTGCGACATTTGCGGCGCCCCCGCCCACACCTCGCTGCGCGTCCCGAGTGAAAACGAGATCGAGACAGTCAAAGTCATACTGGCGGCTGCAAAGGAGTTCAGCGGGCGTTTCGGACGGGGAAAGATAAGCCAGCTCCTGGCGGGCTCTAGCAGCGCTGAAATTGTCGGCTCCGGCCTTAACCGCAAACCCTGTTTCGGGGCGTTAAAAAAACTTAAGCAGAACAACATCCTGATGTTCATGAAGTCGCTGGAAAACTTGGGGTGCATGGGCCGTACCGAAAGACAAGGCTACCAGTGTCTCGAAATCACTGATTTCGGGCGTGAAGTCCTGGACGGGGAGCAGACATTCAGGCTGGATTTCCCTGAAATCCCGTCTGCAGCGCCGGCGGAGAAAAAAACCAAATCCCGCCGCCCGGACGCAAAGGGCAATATGAAGAACGGCGATTTGTTCGAGACTCTGAGGCTTTTGCGCAAAGACATCGCAGGAGACAGGAATGTGCCGCCATACTGCGTGCTTCACGACTCCGCGCTGATTGAGCTTGTGGAAACCGAACCGGCAACCCTTGAAGAGGCGTCAGAGATAAAAGGCGTAGGCCCCGCAAAACTGAAAAGCGTAATGCCCGCGTTCATCGAGGCGATCCGGAAGTGGAAAGAAACACAAGGCGCCCCATAGAATACCCTGCAAAAGACGGGATGCTTAGGGCTCTGCAACACAGTCATCCCACAGGATGACGGATTAATGGATTGCCGGATTATTGGGTTTGAGTTCAAGAAAAACCATAGATGCTGGATTTTAAGGAAAATTTCAGAATAGGCATTTCGGATTTTTCCCATATGGTGATTTTTGCATAACTCTTTGATTTGCAACAATCCATTAATCCAGCAATCCAATAATCCATGGGACGGCAGAGGCAAACGGTACAGTAGTAATTTCCAGAGCCTTTATTTCCCGCAGCACTTCTTATACTTTTTGCCGCTGCCGCATGGGCATGGTTCATTCCTGCCGGTCTTCGGGGTGTTTCTCACAAACGTGATCTGGGGCTCTGATGCGGATTCCGCCGCTTGACCTTCCGCTTCAGTCTGAGGAGCGGCACCCTGCCCGCCAACCCCCATTTCGCCGAACTGGTCGATCTGCGTGTGGATCAGATTCTGGGGAAGCGATGCGAAGAGCTTCTCAAATGCGGCCAGGCTTGTCGCTGAGCGGAACATGTTGGCAAGGATTTCCTGGTATATCTCCGTCAT
>JBAZRS010000211.1:0-868 GCA_041662825.1 Victivallales bacterium
CAAGTCTCATGGAATCGGGGTTGAGGGGACGATCATCCTCGGGACCGACGACCAGGATGAGGATTCAATCCGGCGCCTGATTGACTTCCTGCTGGAAATTGAACTTGATCTGGCCGAATTCACCGTGCTCACCCCGTTCCCGCACACGCCGATCCGAAAAACATTGAAAATGGAAGGCCGCATATTCCACGATGACTGGATCCGCTATACCGCCGGGGAAGTGGTGTTCCGTCCGGCCCTCATGAGCCCGGACAAACTGCAGGAGATGTATGAGTTTGCCTGGGCGGAATTCTACCGCGACATGAGCAAGGAGATGAAAATGGCCAGACTCTTCCTCGACGTCATTAAAAAAGAAAAAGCCGACGGTTCTTACCGGGATCCGGTTTCCGGAAAACAGCGCTGGGGAAAAGCATGAGAATATTGCTCCTGTCCACAAACACCTTTTCCGAACCTTATTCGGTCTATCCCCTTGGGATGAGCGTAATAGCCGGGGCGTTAACTGCCGCCGGACATGAGGTCAGGCAGTTTGACCCGATGGTATGCGGCAAAGACAAATGCCATGAACAGCTGACCGGACTGCTGCAGGAATTCCCTCCCGGCGCCATAGGCGTCAGCGTCCGCAATCTGGACAACATGGACAGCTCTGACGAATCTGCCCCTCTCATTCACGACAGCATTGAAATAGTCCGGCACCTGCGGACTCTTTCCCGGGCGCCTATCGTCATCGGCGGCAGCGGGTTTTCCCTCCAGCCGGAGACAATACTGCGCCTGACAGGGGCGGATTACGGCATCGTCGGCGAAGGAGAGGACGCTGCCGTGGATTTGTTTTCGAAACTGTCCGCCGGAAAAAAAATTGCTGAAAAACTGC
>JBAZRS010000211.1:878-8295 GCA_041662825.1 Victivallales bacterium
CATTACTCATGCCCCGTAAAACAATTCGGGGCCCACTATCAGGACAACATACTGAACTTTTACAACAGGGAAACCAACAGCATCCCGATTCAGACCAAGCGAGGATGTTCATTCAACTGCATTTACTGCACATACCCCATGCTGGAGGGTCACCGTGTCAGGACACGCGATCCGGAAGAGGTCGTCTCGGAAATCATCACTCTGCATAAGCGCTTCCCCAATGCCATGCTGTATTTTGTCGACGCAGTTTTCAACGATCCCGGGAAACAGTACCTGGAATTGTTGGAGCTGATGCTGCGCCGCAATGCCGTTGTGCCGTGGAACGCGTTCATAACTCCGGAAAAACTGGAGGAAGAGGAGATCAAGCTGATGGCCGCGGCGGGAATGACCGCGGTTGATCTGGGACTTGACGCCTCCACCGATGCCACACTCGCAGGAATCGGTAAGAATTTCACTTTCAGGGAGATTCCGAACATATGCCGCATGATGCTGAAACTCGATGTCGAGGTTACATCCAGCGTGATGTTCGGAGGTCCGGGAGAGACCGAAGAAACAACAATGGCAGGAATCTCAAATTTGCGCTCGCTGGAACCGGCTTATTCGATAATCTTCTCCGGCATAAGGATATTGACGGGCGCTCCACTGCTGGAACTTGCGAAAAAACAGGGAATTGTCCCGTCGGACTGGGACGGGATCCGGAAACTGTTCTATTACGCCCCTGGACTGAGTCCGGACTGGCTTGACCATACACTTAAATCCGGTTTTGCCGGGAGCAAGTACTGCATCTACCCGCCCGGATCGCGCAACGAGCAATTGAGGAAGATTCACCGGTTCGGTTATGTAAAACTCAAAAGACTGCAGTTTATGAAGGGTTCATCATGACGGAAAAGTCAGCCTATAGCTTCGACATTAAGAAAATCTGGTGCGTCATTCCCGTCTACAACAACGCAGGAACCGTGCTGGACGTAGTTTCCCGTTGCCTCCGGCAGATGGAGAACGTGCTCATCATCGATGACGGCAGCAGCGACCTGAATTTGACCGAAGCCTGCTCCGGTCTGCCGGTAACGGTCATCCGGCATGCGGAGAACCTCGGAAAAGGGGCGGCAATCCTCACGGCGCTCGAATTCATCAAAGATCGTGATGCCGATTACATGATAACAATTGACGCCGACGGGCAGCATTACCCGGAAGACATTCCCCTCTTCTTTCCGGCAATGGCGGCCAACGACTATTCCCTGGTGATCGGGTGCCGGGATTTTTCCGGGAATCATGTTCCCAGGTCAAGCCGCTTCGGACGCTCCTTCGCCAATTTCTGGATGAAGCTTGAAACCGGGATTGACGCCGGCGACTGTCAAAGCGGATTTCGCTCTTATCCGGTAAAATATGTTGCACAGATGAATTTTATGTGCAGCAGGTACAATTTTGAAACCGAGGTGCTTGTCAAATGCGCCTGGGCGGGAATGGAGCTTCATACTTTGTCGGTCCGATCTTGGTATCCGGAACCCGAAAAAAGAATATCCCATTTCCGGCCATGGGTTGACAATTTTCGGATTTCCTGCATTCACTCCCATCTTCTGGCGCGACGAATACTGCCGATACCGTTCAAACGGTTGGTTCCCAGACCCAAACCGTCACTGTCGATTTTCCCGTTGTCCAAATTTTTCTCCGCCCTTCTGCGGGAAAACGCCACACCCGGCGGACTTGCCGCTGCGGCCGCCGTCGGCACCGTCATCGGAATAATGCCGATCCCGGGATTCCAGTCTCTCGCAATAGTCTATGTGGCCTCGCGTCTTCATTTGAACATAGCCCTCCCCCTTGCAATCCAGAACCTTTTCAATCCGCCGTTTGCCCCTTTCCTCTGCATTGAACTGGGATACCGTTTGCTCAACGGAAGATGGCTGACCGAATTCACATTCAAAACGCTCTGTTCTCAAATGCACTACCGCATAGCCGAATGGTGGATTGGCAGCTTATTGCTGGCCCCTCTGTTTGCAGCCTTGATTGCGGGAGGCACATATCTTGTCGCCGCGTATATTCAACACAAGAGGGAGCGCAACTATTGAACAATCGAATATCCTTCGATAAACTCAGGACGGGTCGAACAGACGAATATCGAATTATGAAGTAAGCTGATTTTAAAATGCAAGAAAACTGTTGTCGCGGGAATATCTCTTGTTGGTGTTCACAACTTTAGTGTGTCTTAGTATTCAAGAAGTTAGACACGCTAAAGCCGTGAACACCAACTTAAGAAATCAACTCGCCTGAGGCAATTTTGAAATTGCCTCAAGTAAATAAGGTAAGTGACAAGAGGGAATCCTTGAAATTCATTAACACTCACTTAACTGGATTTGCCTGGATTTTTATGGAACATCACCATCTTGGCGGCATGATGTATGGCAAAATAGATGAAAGATGCCGGCAGGGTGCCAGCGATCCCAAAGTACAATTTCCTATACGATCACGTTATTTTTACAGAGGTCATTCTGAAAATTATCAAAACATTTCCCTTGCATCCCCTCTTGATTTGCAACAATCCATTAATTTAATGTTAAGGAATTTCAAAGAGATGAACATCCAACAATCCAAAGGAATATGACAATGAATGATAAACCGTCAGCCCAAGCACTCAGCGCCACCAGGGGCAACTCGTTTGGAATCGGTTTTTTCCGCCTGCTGCTGAAATTAGGAGGCCTGAACCGCGCCTGTGAATTTGTCTGGTTCATCGCTTTGTTCTATGTGCTTTTCGACCGCAAGGCAAGACGCTCAGCCATGCCCTACCTGCGGCACCGTTTCCCGAACGCCGGATTATTCCGCCTCTGGTTTTACGCTTATCGGCTGATGGTAAGCCAGGGGCAATCCCTCCTGGAGGCGGCTGCAGTCAACAACGGTATCAAATATTCCGTCAGTTCGGAAAATGAATCAGAACTCCGTGACCTCATATTCAAATCCGAACGCGGCATCATCCTGATGATCTCCCATTTCGGCCCCTGGCAGGCATCCATGCCCACCATTTTGAACTATGGACGCAATGTAACCGTCGTGGTGCAGCGCGACCAGAATGTGAATGTCGACAAGATGATGGCGCTGAAAAACAGCGGCCTGACAATCAACACCGTCTACACCGATGATTTCACAGGCGGGATTCTTGACGCTATGTACGCCATTGAGCGCGGGGACATGGTTTGCATAATGGGCGACCGCTGCCGTGAAAAGGACGGTCTGCCGATTGACTTTCTCGGCGAACCCGCCAGATTCCCGCTGGCCGGATTTTATCTTGCGGCGAAATGCGCCTGCCCGGTAGTGCCCATGTTCGTTTTCCGCAATAGGCGCCATGACAGTCTGCTGTTTCATTTCGGGAAAGCGATCCGTCCGGAATGCCAAGTAAAGAGCAGTCACCGCCGCGAAAGCCTGTGCCCGTATATCGCCGCGTATGTGGCAGAACTGGAAGCCGCCTCGCTAAGGTTTCCCTTCCAATCCTACATCTTCGAGGACGTTTGGGTGGGGGAATAGCATTGAACACCCGGCATCCGCCGAAGAACAAGGTATCGCCACGCTCCAATTGCATCATCCCAAAACTTTGTCGAGAGCTTTGTCGCGAGCTTTGTCGGAATATTATGCCGTCTGGTGAAAGAGGACTGGCTAAGCTCACGACAAAGGACAGCGAAGAGGAAATCTGAAAAACACGCGCCAGCAGAGTGGCGCGGCTACAGCGGGATGGGCATGATGACCTGAAGGAGAAGACACAGACAGGAATGTCTGTGCTACTTTCAATCAGACCGCCAGCATCTTGCTGGCCTTCTTCTCTTTTCTCCATCAACTCACCAAACACCGTGCCACCAGGTTGGTGACGTTCCATGGAAGAGGCAAAATCCACCTTCACTTTTACTCCTGGCATAATTGAAATTTTACAGCCAAAGTAATAAGTGAAAACAAATTGATTCTCAGTCAATATTCCGCTTTGAATTCCATCGTCAATATCCCATTTGTGACAGATTCACCAAGTGTTCTGAAGGAAGCCGGGGATTGGACCTCCTCGCCCCCTGACTTTAATAATATGTTCTTGGAAGCTGCAACTTGACTTATGTTTTCAATGACCCATGCCCTGGCTTCTTTTAAATCCCAGCCCGCGAGATTAACGGATATTTTGCCTTCTCGCGTCGGGTCATTGTAAGAGAAACTCTCCACTAATATTTTACGTCCCGCTACATCATATGCCTTTCTCTTGCTGGCATTATCCCCGAGTATTTTATCCAACTGTTCAATGACAAGCTCTTCCTGTTCTTTATCCCTCACTATATAGCCGCAACGGATTAGGATTTTCACCCGGTCGTCGCTTTTTTCACATATAATGGTAAGATTGCCGCCCTCAAAGTTTATTTTCCTGGCGTTAGTTCTGGTCTGAGTTACAGACAGCCCGAGTCTTGTACTTGCAGTTGCAACAGCATCTGGAATATTATTGATATCTGAGCGGTAGTAAACTACACGCGCATTATTCTCATGATAAATACCCTTAACATAGTCGACGGTGCTGCAAGAGGGCAGCGCAAATATCAATGATATCAGTAAACATAACCGTCTGCACTTATTGAGTACAATTCTCATAATGAAAACATTCAATGAACCAGTTTTGTCGATAACTACTTAGCGATTCTCTGAGCACCAAGCAAATTCTGCTCGAGATAGTCCTTGCATTGAATTTTCTCTATCCCGACGATGACTCCCTTGAATCCCGTAACTTCCGTATTGACTGTGCGCCACAGCATATAATTGTGCTGTTCAATGTCATATGAAGGGGAAAAGATTATATCGGCACCGCTACTTTTGCATGCATTATAAGCGGCCGTAGCTTTCGCTTTGCTCAAGTCAACTGAAAATAGACTTGTCAGCCCCGCGAAAAAACCTTCCTGGTAACCCTGAACTTCAGCAATGAAACGTACATTATCTGCGTATTTGGAGTCGCCTGTCACGATCAGCCCGAAAAGGATGTTTGTGATACTTGACTTGCCTTGAATCCTTTCGCCAGCCACCACCTTGGGAGTTGCCACAACCGTTTCGGAAACGATCGGAATCGCCGCCGAATGTTTCAGGGTGTTTGTTGTTGAACATCCTGCCATTACCGTGATTGCACCGACTAAAAGACTCAGACCCAACTTGCTACACTTCATTCGTATTCCTTTTTTTGAGTAGGACAGACCCTGGTCGCCTGAGGCGCTGCCATAGGCAGGTAAACTTTCCATCCTGTTATTTTTAATTTCTGAAAGCAGGCTGGAAAGCCTGCCTTACTTTACCTCCACAGGCAAGCCGCCTGTGCTATTTTTATCGGATCGCCAGCATCTTGCTGGCATGTATTTCAACGTGATAGAGGCGTCTCGCCTGTTCTTAATCTTTATTAAATCACAGGCTAAAAGCCTATGCTACTTCCAATTCCACAGACAGGAATGTCTGTGCTACTTTCCGGACTGGACGAGGAAGTCATACGACCAGTTGAACGGATACGTCACAGTCCTGCCCAGCGGATTCTGATATTGTGATTTGTCCGACCATAGGAAATAGCCCCGGCCTTCAATACCGTCATTCTGGTCTTCTCGCACAGGCGTCAGCACACCCTCATATAAGACGTTCTTGAACGTGTGTGTCTTGCCATAGTCGAACCAGGCCTTGAAAGAGCCTTTGAAGATACCAGTAGCCCTGGTGAGCCCGATTTTCAGTCCTGCCGTGTTCTCTGCGCTGTAATCCCACTCGTAATCCTTATCGGGATCAAGCGGCAAACCGGCTTTCTGGCCGGAGAGACCTGTCATCACCCCAGCTTTGTTGAGAACAGGCGCCAACGCTTGACCCGAGAAGTCCCACCATGCTGGCGCGTAGCGGTTCACCCCAAGATTCAATTCCGGCTCGGAGGCATTCGCATCCGCTTCTGCAGCAAGAGTCTTGCCCTGGTAGTAGTTAAAAATATTTTCAGTCTTGTCATACCATCCGCCAACAATTCCGAGGTTGCGGTTGAATCCGGCACCAGCGACAGAGGTGGCATGCGGATTGAGGTTCTCCCAAATGAACGGATCGCCGTCCAAGAGTCTCAAGAACACATCTCCGTTTCCATCTGGTCTCACGAATTCCGCCAGTCCGAACATGCAACCGCCCTTGTACGCGCCTGGTGACGTGTAAATGACCGCAACCATGCGGCTGTTTCCAGCCTCAATCCCGGTATCGTCGTAAATCAGCGTACTGCTCAGCGACACCACCGTACTGTCGGCCAGTTTGCCGACAGTCTTGACTTTGCCAGTTTTGTCCACAGTGAAGGTTAGATAAGCGCTGCCGTACGCTGCGCCGCCAGGCAGAACTGCAGTGTAGTAGCCGATATAAGGTTCAAGGATCGCATCCATCCCCGTGTCTTTCCATACGTTTCGATACATTTTCACCACAGGATCGCCTACGGCTTCATTGGCAAGCCAGCCTTCCGCTACAGACAGGTTCGGAGCCTCGGCTTTAGCAGGATTTCTCACCTTGAAATTCAGTGGCAACACCTCATTATTGACACTTATCTCAGAGGATATCCAGAACGCGCCATTCACATCGCGCTGTGCTAACGATGCCGCAGTGAAGGCGTAGTTTTTGCCAGAGGCCGAAAGCTTGCCGGTGACTTTACCCGTCTTTGTCACAGTCATGTTTGCTGTACCGGAATCATTATTCACCACACACGAACCGTTGAACGTCCCTTGCGCCCATGCGAGTAGCGGTTCTACGGAAATGGTGAAAGTTCTTACAGCCGGAGTCATGAAATCGTTCTTCGCCGTGACAATCACCGTCTTGTTCATGACCGTCGTCGGCACGCCCGTTATTGACTTCGTGGTTGCGTCGTACTTCAGCCCTGTCGGCAACCCCTTCACAGTCACGGAATTCAGCACACTGCTTTCGGATTCAACCGACAACAGCAAAATGAATGATACACCGACCATCGCCTTTTGCGTTCCAGGATCGCCGATCACTGGCGGCCCCTTTTCCCATTGCGCCTTCACAGGCAGATTTGAGGTGATGTTGTTGAACTCCACATCCCATCCGTTGAATGTCCAACCCGGTTTTGCGCTGACCGTAGGCTCTGTCGCCGCACTTCCGTGATTGACTGTCTGGCTGAGTTCGCCGCCTCCAGTTCTCGTACCCTTGCCATCAAGATTGAAGGTGACAGTGTATGTGTTTATTGCGAAGTTCGCACGTATCGTGGCATCTGTGGAAGCCGTCACGGTCGTGCTTGCGGAGTTCGCATCAACAAAATTAGCCGCTCCGCTGCTCACTGTCCAGTTGACAAAATGATAGCCTGTGGCAGACGTGGCGTTGATAGACACGGCAACACCTTTTGTCTGGAAGGATGTGCCTGCCGGAACAGTCGTACCGTTGCCGTCATTGATTACTGCAAGAGTGTAGT
>JBAZRS010000212.1:0-8229 GCA_041662825.1 Victivallales bacterium
GGCCTTGTCCGGAGCCGATGCTCGTTTTGCCAGCAAGTCTATGAATGCATCCGGATTCCGGAAAATCATTCTGCCTACTAGCGCAGTCGTCGCCCTCACATTAAAAGGCAGGTATTTCGCCTTGAAAAACCAGAACTTCTGGAAAGTTCCGAAAAAGGATTTTGCCTTGCCGCTGTCAACGGGGCCGAGTCCGGAGATGATGCCGGCCATGATTATTCTCGACGGCATTTTCCAGGCGCATGCGGCGGTATATGGGGCACCGCCGGAAATTCCGATCACATAAAACTTGTCAATCCCGAGTTTGTCTGCGAATTCCGCAACGTCGTCGGGCCAGTCAAGCAGTTTGCGGCGGGGGTTGGGATCGGATGCGCCGTAGCCGGGACGGTCGATTCCTATGAAACGCGCGTTATGGGCCAGAGCAGTTTTTCCGGCGAGTGCGGCCTCGTATCTCGAGCCCGGAAAGCCGTGGAAATAGATGATCGGCTTCCCGTGCGGATCCCCGTACTCGGCGTAGGAGAGCCGCCTGCCGTCGCGGAGTTTAACATGTTTCGAATGTCGTTCCATATGAGCGTAATATAGGGGATAATTGTAAAACCGCCCCGAGGCCATTGAAAATACGCAATGGTTTTTTTGCAAATATTTCCGGGATGGCTATTGACATTTATGCAATAGTTGCATATAATGTGGATAACAATTGCAAAGGTTTTCGGGCATACGGGTGTGAAACATGAAAGACAAGACCGTGAAAAAGAAGAGGAGCTATTCCCTTCGCGAGCTTGCGGGCCTTGCGGGGGCAGACATAAGCACCGTCTCCAGGGCGCTCAATCACGACCCGCGGATAAGCGCGGAGCGGGGGGACAAGATAAGGAAGCTTGCGGAAAAGGTCGGTTACAGGCCGAGGCCGCTGCGTTCAAAGCTGACAAAATCCATCGGCATACTGATATCCACTGAAGACCAGACTTTGCCTAAGGAGGACTTCCTGAGGAGGATCTCCTGGCTTGCACAGTGCATACTCGGTGAAATGGGTCTGCATGTAAACATTGAAAATATTTCCCGTGGCGGTGGAGCTGGCATCTTCCTCCCGGAGCTTGTCAGGCAGAACCGTGTTGACGGCGTCATCCTGGCCGGTTTCTTCTCGCAGTCCCAGGTTGAAAACATCCGCAGGACGGATATTCCGATTACTGCAATAAACGACAGCTCGGAGCGGCTCGGAGTGCCTTGCGTCAGGTCAAACCCGGCGCCGGCGATCCGCCAGCTCATCACCACCCTCGCGGCAAAGGGCCATGAACAGTTCGCATATATCAACACCGACCTTAACTATCCTACAGTCCGGTCCCGGCATGAAACCTATGTTGAGACACTGAAGAGCCTTGGCATCGGCGTGGATAAACGCTTCGACATAAGCGGACTGTCGGAAGGAGTTGACGGAGGTGTTGAAGGTGTCCGGATGCTCATGAAGCATGAGCCCATGCCCAGCGCCATCCTGTGCTGCAATGACTGGATGGCACTTGGCGCGATGCAGGAACTGCAGCGGAACGGGGTCAGGATACCAGACGATGTCAGCATTGCCGGGCATGACAACATGCAGTTCTGCGACGAGCTTGAACCGAAACTGACGAGTGTTCACCGCGACGAGACGGAGATGGTCCGTCAGGCGATTGATCTTCTCATGGGGCAGATCGAGGACGGCAACCGGGAGATGAAGGACATTCTCATTGACGGGAAAATAGTGTGGCGCGAAAGCGCCGGGATCGCCCCCGGAAGGCTTGTCAATGTCAATAAGAGCATAAAGATGGTTTCATAAACAAAAAGGCACTGGAGGGTTTTATGGACAGGAAGTTTCGAATTGCCGGTTTTAATTCCAGGGTTGAAAACGGATTCACCTTGATTGAGCTCCTGGTGGTTATAGCCATAATAGGGATTCTCGCATCGCTTCTTCTGCCGTCGCTCAAAAAGGCCAAGGACTTGTCAAAAAGCGCTGTCTGCCTGAGCAATTTGAAACAGAGCTCCCTTGCCATGGCCTCCTATTCCGGGGACTTCAACGGATGGATTCCCTGCATGAGGGCCCTTAACAACGAGTGGGGTGGCGGCACATACAACCAGACCTTCTGGGGATATCTGATGGCTTCACTCAGCTATGTGCCGGAACAGGTGCAGGGAAAATCGGTACTGCAATGCACCGCCATTCCCATCTACAGCAGCAAATACACCTACACTTACGGCTTGCGCGGCGACAGGAATTCGACAAGCGTCTATTTCTGGAACGGTACCAATGTCAGGGATTCGCTGGGGTGGATCTATCCGGATTCCCCCTCCAATATACCCATGCTTTTTGACGACATCAACTGGGACGGATCCCGCAACACCATGTACGCCTCCCCGTATCGCGAGCAGTTCTGCTTCGCACATGGGTTGAGGGGAAACAGCTCCTTTTTTGACGCCCATGCCGAGAGTGTCAACAGTAATCGGGGTTACTTCACGAAGGCCCGCGATATTGAAAACAAGATTATTGTCAATCCTCTCCCCGGACCATAATATCTATAAATCTGCGAATAGTGTGAAAGGTTGGAAATGCATATGCTTAAAACGGGATTTTTTTTGATTTTGGCTCTCATGTGTGCCGTGGTATCGGCGGGAATTCCCGGGAATTGTCCGCCCTCTTTCTATGAGAGGAAGGGGCTTGAAGGAATGCCGCGCATCGACTATGCGCAGATGCCGAAGGTCAATGTCTGCGATTTGGGCGCCGATCCGAGCGGCGTGAAAACATGCAATGAGGCGTTCTCCAAAGGACTTGAATCCTTGAAGGCCAAAGGTGGCGGAGTCCTCTATATTCCTTCCGGCAGATACCGTTTCGCCAGCCCTGTATCCACTAAGGATGGCCGTTACGCCTGGCGCAATGAGGGGATTGAGAACATTCACTTCCTTGGGGATGGTCCTGAAAAGAGCATAATCTTCGCCGACTGGGACGCTGTCAAGAACTCAGGAAATCCTGCCCCATATCTCTGGAGCTTCAGTTCCTGCTCAAAAATATCTTTCCGAGATTTGGGCTTCACCGTATTCCCTTATTTCGCAATGCGCAGTCCGTACGCCTGTGAAGGCCTCTTTCACCTGGCCTTCGGAGGCAACACCGATGTCCAGGTGCTGAACGTCTTCTCCGACCAGGGTCGCATGGGCATTGTCTTCTGGGGCGGCAACAGGCGCTGCTGGGTCGTAGGCTGCGATGTCAGGAACACCGGTGCCGATGCCGTCAAGTTCGACTCCTGCGAGGATGTCGTAGCCGCATACAACTACATTGAAAACAACAACGACGACGGATTTTCCGGACTGCGCATGTCGGTCGCCCCGTCAAAAAACAATGCTTTCATATATAATAAACTTGTCTACAGCAGGGGCTGGGGCAGGGGAGTTCCGGTAAGCGGGCAGAATCACCGGGTGGAGGGTAATTGGATTGAGGCGCAGGGCATGTCCGGCATCATGCTGCATGAGATCGGTTATAAGGAAAAGATGGTCGACGACGGTGAACCCAACGGCCCGTTCCGGTTCGCAGACAACACGATAATAAGAACCAATCTGCACAATACCCAGAAGAACCAGCTGGTCGGGCATCGCATCAATGGCGGCATAGGCACCTATGCCAACCGCGTTTCCGGCTGCGAGATCTCCGGAAACCTTATACTTGCGACTCAGGGCGACGCCATCGGCTTCGGCAAATTTTATTCCGGCTGCAAGCTTGAAAATATTACCGTCAGGGGCAATACAATGGCGCTCAACCTGGGCGGGGCAGTCTGGTCCGGTTGCGAGGGAATCAGCGTCTTAAGCAAAGTCCAGATCCAAGGCAACCGCATTTTGGGCAATCAGGTCAATTCGATCCTGTGCGGGTAGCCGATTGCAGACTGCAAAGTCGAGAACAATACTGTTATGGCTACAGCTGAAGGTTTTTCCGACATCTATTCAGCTGTGCGTGATTTGCCGGACGAGACGGCTCTTGCGGCTGATCCGAATCCGGTGGCGCAGGGTCCCGTTTTGAACGTCAGGGATTTCGGGGCTGTCGGCGACGGAAAGGTTTGCGACACTGCCGCCTTCATCAAGGCGATAGAGGCGGTTCCGGCCAATGGGGGGACCCTCAAGATTCCGGCGGGCAGATACCGCATAGACCCGCTTCCCTCCAATGACTCGCTACCCTTCACATGCATCAAGCACCACCTGTGCATTAAAGACAAATCCAACGTCTCCATTGTCGGCGACGGGGATTCAAGCGTTCTTGTCTTCAGTTCCGTCAACCATGAGGGATTGCGATTGATCGGCGTTAAGGACAGCTTAGTCAGGGGGCTGGTTTTCGAGGTGAGCGGGAACTCGCCATTCAGGAAAAGCCGTTCGCCTTTGGACATTGTCGCCTCAGAAAATATTTTGGTTGAAAAAATATTGTCACGCAACTCGGCGGGTCAGGGTATTCGTCTGGATGCGTGCCGTAGAATTCTTATGAAAGACTGCCGGATTGAGAATGCCGGACAGTCAGGCATCAATATTCTCGGCGGACGCCAGATTGCTGTCCGCCGTTGCCAGGTGTCCAACAGCCGCGACTACGGGATAAACGTCAGCTGCATGGGCGGTATTGCGCGACTTCCGCAATTTGTAAGTATAGAGGACAATGACATCAAAGGCAGCCGCGAGGCCCACGGTGTTTCCGTCATTAACGGCACAATGATAAGAATGAAGGACAACCGTATTTCCGGCTGCTACCAGGCGGGGGTGGCCATATATGCGGTCAATCCGATTTTTCCGGTTGAGAAAGTTGAAGTTTCCGGAAACAGGATTGAGTCCTGCGCCAGCGGGGAGCTTTCCTATATGCGCGGTGCCGTATCTGTATTCTATCTGCCTTCCAAAGAGCGTCGCACGAAAGGTAATTCCGATATCACCATAAGCGGAAACAAGATAATCAGGAGCGCGGCTAACGGAATATGGATTGACTCCTGCAAGGGCATGGGCCGGGTGGCGATAAGTGGAAACCTGACCGAAGAAGTGGCGGGCAGCCCCGTTTCCATAAGCCCGGAACAACGCAAGCAGATTGAGACATTGGAGCTGGATGTTAAGACGACGGAGAGCAGATGACGGATGGCGGAGGACAGAGGGCAGAGGACAGAGGACAGAGGACAGAGGGTGGAAGTTCCAAATCTTGTTGGAGTTCACAACTTTAGTTGTGTCTTTTTTCTTAAATTTACGTTAAGGAATTTCAAAGTTATCGATATTCTAAATTCAGTTTTTTGCGAATTGCGAAATTCGCATGTGGAGTGCTGAAGCGGGTAGCTTCAGCTTTTATTAGGCGAAATTTATTTCGCCGTCTTAATACCGGCAGGCTATCTGCCCCGTCGGATGACTGGGGCGCATGCCGGAAGAAAAGCGGTAGCTCCGCGACCGCACTCCAAAAAAGTTGCGGCGCTTTTGCCGCATAATCTAATAATTGGAGAAGCAAATGGGTAAGAAATATGTTATTGACCGGGGCTGTAAATTGTGCGACGCCTGTTACTGGGCGTGTCCCAGCAAGGCGATATATGTTGAAAACAATCTCTGCCACATCGACCAGTCGAAATGCGTCAGTTGCGGCGTGTGTTATCAGAATTGTGCAAATGAAGCCATAAGCGTATATGAAGATGACGATTCTTCACGGGAAATAAAAGTTGATTCGGAAAATCAGAATAAAGGAAAGGATAAGAAATGATCACAGGCAATTTCAGTAAAGGTAAAATCATTGAACCTCAGCGTGAATTGAACAGTATCGGCGAATACGATGTGTTGGTCATAGGCGGCGGCATGGCGGGATTCGGCGCAGCCGTTTCAGCATCAAGACTTGGCTGCAAGACATTGCTGGTTGAGCGTGAATCCTGCCTTGGGGGGCTTGCCACGGCGGGCCTGGTCAACATCCCGCTTGATTTTGCGGCCGGAATCAGCAAGGAAATGCTGGCGCGGCTTGACGAGGTCACCGGTCACTGGCACCGCAATACTGATCCGGAAAAGCATAAACTGATTCTGGATCGCATGGTCACCGAATCTGGCTGCGATCTCCTGCTTGTCTCCCATGCTGTGGACAGCATCGTGGAGAAGGGAGCTGTCTGCGGTGTCGTGATTGAAAGCAAGACAGGCAGGCAGGCCGTGACTGCAAAACGCGTAATAGACTGCAGCGGCGATGCGGACGTAGCGTATTTCGCAGGATGCGAATGCATGTCGGGACGCGAGTCCGACGGAAAGCACCAGGCCTGCTCCCTCGAATTCCGGCTCGGAGGCGTGAACTGGGACGTCTATCTGAATTCAGAACTTAAAAAAACGGATCCGACCTGGATTAAACTCATAGACAAGGCCTTTAAAGAAGGGTCATTGCCGTACCTGATTGACAATCACCTTAACTGGGTAACCCATGTTCCGGGGCGCCCGCAGCATTGCGGACAGGATGAGATAAGCATGTGCTTCGCGCATTCGCGCAATTGCAATCCGCTTAATGCAAAAGATTTGACACGCATGTACCAGGAAGGCAGGGAGCAGTCCGACATATTGTGGAAATTCATCAAGAAATCGGTTCCGGGATATGAAAACTGCTACCTGATTGATACGGGCTCCCTTTTAGGCGTGAGGGAAAGCCGGAGGGTAGTTGGAGAATATGTGCTCAAGACACTGGATTTTGCGCGTGCGCATACTTTTGACGACACTGTCTGCCTTAGCGGCCACCATTACGACCTTCATAATCCGGACGGGCCTGGCAACATAAAATGGGCGCCATTGGAGTTTGACGGGAAAATCCATTATGTTTCAACGCATGGTAAAAGCGGTTCCTGGGCGCCTCCGGGCGGATTTGATGCCATCTCGGACGGATTCGGACGGACCGGTGAGGCCTTCCAGCGCAGGACAATGCCCAGTTCGATTCCATACAGATGCCTTGTTCCGGTGAAAATGGACAATATCCTGGTTGCCGGCCGTTGCCTTTCTTCAGAGTTCATGGCTCAGGCGGGATGCAGGCTGGTATTGACCTGTTGCAACATGGGACAGGCGACAGGCACTGCTGCGGCATTGTCCTTGAAACAAAATGTTGTACCGCGAAAGATCAATGTCCAGGAATTAAAGGCCCAGCTTTTAAAGGACGGCTGTGAAATCGGGAAGGATCTGGTTAAAGCGGCTGAAATCCGTAACAGCAATTCTACGAAATCCCACGGATAAAAGATGCAAATTAAATTTGCATTTTTGACAATGGCTCTGGCAGTGGCCGCTATTGCCGCAGTCGCCGATGAGAAAGATCTCTCATGGCGGCAGCGCCAACTGGCCCCTTTCAAGTACGAACCCTCTATTGTATATAAGACGGTCGGGGACGAAAAACTCGACCTCTGTCTTTTTCAGCCGCAAGTCAGGAAATATCCGCAGGTGCCAGTCATGATTTTCATTCACGGCGGCGGTTGGAGTGGCGGTGAAAAATACAATATCCTGATTCCGCCACACTACGGGGCGCTTAAGACCCTTCTCGAAAACGGCATCGCCTGCGCCACCGTCGAATACCGTCTTGTCAAACGGGGACAGAGGACTGCGTTCGAATGCGTGTCGGACTGTCTTGACGCCACCCGCTTCCTTATTAAAAATGCCGGGAGCTACGGTCTCGATCCCGACCGTATCGGAGTATGGGGAGCCTCTGCCGGCGGGCATCTTGCGCTTATGACCGTGCTGGGAAGGCGTGCGGACTTTCCCGGAGATCCGGATTTAAGGGGGATTGACCCGAAATTCCGCTGTGTGGTCTCATATTATCCGCTGACCTCCTTCCTTCAGTCTGAACTGCATCGCGACGGGTTGTTCGCCAAGCCCGACAGTTTCAAGCACCTGATCGGCGGTCCGCTGGCGGAACGGCTGCGCGAGGCGGAGGCGTTGAGCCCGGCTGAACTGCTTAGCCGCGACTGCCCGCCTGTACTGCTCCTGCATGGAGATCAGGATAAGGTTTTAAGTCTCGCATATTCTGCATATTTCGAAAAAGTCGCCCGGGAAAAGGGAGTCAATGTGACCCTGATAACTGTTAAAAATGCCGCACACGGATTTTCCGGAAATGACCTTCAGCCTTCAATGGCGGAGATTAATCGGCTTGCGGCCGATTTCATCATGAAGTATCTTGTTCCCGACACAAAGGGGGATGAGGGGAAATGAAAAGCGTATATGTCATAGGTGACAGTATTTCCGTGCAGTACGGGCCATATCTGGAACGTC
>JBAZRS010000213.1:0-8185 GCA_041662825.1 Victivallales bacterium
GGACACGGCAGCAGAGTGCCGTGGTTTACCCGCCTCTGGCGGCGCCAAAGGCGACCAAGGCTACAACAAATCCACTGCTGTAGCCGCGGCACTCTGCTGCCGCGCTTCGAGCCCAGGTAAAGCGACTCACCAAAATTCCATGTCTGCGAAATCCGCAGTTTTGAAAATAAACAAGAAGTTAGGCAGGGAATTTTCCGGGTCGGACGGCTGCGCATCCTCGGACGGCCTGGTTTTCGGTACATACATCCACGGGATTTTCGACAGGAAGGAAATGCGGGATTCGCTGATCAGATGGCTCTGCTCCAGAAAAGGAATCAATCCCGACACTATAATTCAAAGCGGAGACGACGACTCCGAGAAATCCTTCGAGAAGCTTGCCGACATGATGGAAAAGCATCTGGATCTGAGCGGATTGAAGTAACGCAGGCTTTCAGCCTGTAGTTAATACTTTTTTCGACAGGATTACAGGATTTCAAGGATATTAAAAAATCAAGAAAAGACATTTAAATCCAGTCAATCCTGTTATCCTGTCTAAAATACAATTTACTTTACGATTGAATTAACCACAAAGACACCAAGACACAAAGTTCTATATTCGTTTTATCGAATCAAATAAGGGAACCTCTAAAAATTCGCATGTGGCGCGTTGCGGAAGATTTTTGAAAGCTCAAAAAGAATTTCTGAACGGAGGCGTATCGAGGCGATACGCCGAGAGAGGAACATTCTTCTTTGAGCCAAAAAGATCCGCAACCCGAAGGGAGACTGATTCTTATGGATTCCGCCATCGTCGCAAATCCAGTCACAGCCCGCAACGGGGCTGCTCCCGGCGTTTACTCCTCCTGTCCCCCGAAGCTCTTGGGCGAAGGGGGATGTCGGCTCTCCATAATCTCCTGTCTCGCGCCATATGCCAATTTTTAGAGGTTCCCATAATACTTCAACAGTCAAGCCATCCAAAGAAATGCCGTGTTGTTATTTCAATAATTTCTTGTTGTAGCCGCATCACTTTTATCTGCCTTGGAGGACTGCTGAGGCGCTCTTAGCTCAAAATAACGCGAGGTATCACCCCGCAGTTTAGTCTCGGGCAGGTTGCCCGAGTTACTTATTTTGGCCCATATTCCAAATGTTTTTTCAGCCCCTGAATCTAAATCTCTCCTTCAATCTCTCGTAAACATTGAACACTATCGGACATATCGAGCAGTTATACACTACCCCCAACAGTCTTGACAGAATTTCTTCTTTATGGAGATGCGGAAATGATCTGCAATCTTCCGGTCTGTCATCATAAATTTGGCACAAATTCCCCTTTAAAAACGGACAGGGCTTTCTGTTTATTAAGAAATCATCTTCATCATCTTGTTTTAAATATTCCCTTATGAATTCTTCCTTTGACATTCCCAAGCGTTCCGAAATCCTGAGAATTTCGCTTTCCGAAACAACTGGGGTCATTTCCTTGCAGCAATTCGCACAGGATTTGCAGTCAATCTTATCGGCCATTTCCTTGTTGATTTCATGAACGATTGAATCAATCTCCGATTCGTCCATATCAAGCCATTTTAAGAATGAACGGAATTCCAAATTCTTTGATTCATTCTTTTTGCCGTAATATCGTATTTTGATAAGATCTGTTTGCAACATGATTTCTCCTCACGCAAAATATACTTATTTTTGGCATCATTAATTATAAGACATGAAACCTTTCCGTGTGTTCCGTACTACTATCCGTCATATTCTTGTTTTTTTTGCACGTTTTTCACAAAATCAATTGCTAAGTTTTTGCGAAGCAAAAATTTAACAATTGTCTTTTTCGTGTGATTAGTGTGTTTCGTGGTTTATCTTTTTCTGTGTTTTCCGTGTGTTCTGTGGTTAAAATTTCTTGCGGAAGAGGCGTTTGACGGCAATCGCGGCGCGGTCTAACGATGTAAGCGGGCGGCCTTCGAAGGTAAGCCGCATCTCAACATAAAAGCGGGACAAATGGTTGAGCATGAACTTGAACAGCTCATCATATTCCTCAGTCTTTCCCCTGCAAACATGGCAATGAGTCCCGATGGCGACCACCTGCACCGGCACCATCGCCTGGATGCCGTCCATAGCCTCCCGATCCAGTGGGCGTCTGGCGGCTTCTATTTCGATTTGCATGCTGGCGGCCCGAGCCTTGTGGCGGTCAGCCGCATACTCCTCATAACGCATACTTATCAACTGACGCCAGACACCTAGATGTTCTTCTTCCACCCCCATGCCAGCCAATTCCCGAACATGGGTTGCAGGAATCTCGTTTGCCACCTGTTTGAGGAACGGGCGCATGTCGTCAGGAATGTGCAGATCAGGCGCCTCAAGAGTCAGCATCTGCAAGGTCAGTCCGGCGACCAACAACTCGTTGAAAATGCGGTCGTGCTCGACCACAGGCAGAACGTTAAAACGGGCAAGTTGGCGAAAGGTCTTGTCATTGAAAAGAGTGAAAGCCGACCCTGCTGCCGCCTTGGCAAGATTTTTCGCCGTTGCAGCGGCCATATCTTCCATTGATTTAAACTGTGGTATTTCATTATCTGGCATATAAATTGACCTCATTTTTCAGATGGATTGTTGTCAAAACGGAAAAACCCGGACTTCAAATAAATACATTAAACAGAGAAAACAAATGAACAGCCCTGGCGGGCTTAACTAGACGTTGCTCGAAAAGGTATAATAATAACCCCCCTTACGGGGTTAACTACCAACAAAAACATTGAATTTGAGGCGAATTAGTTTGTAGTCAAGCTCGTAAGAGCTGTTCCAGAAAACCTTTTCGAGCAGGCTCTAACTACAAACAAATGTAATTCGTTGGTAGTTAATGCCGCAAGGCATGTTCTTGATTTTTTCTTAATTATTGGTTTTTGCTTAATGCGCAAAGATTGCATCTGGTTTGGGGTAATTCAACCGGAAAGTTGCAACTTTGAATAAAGGCATTAAGTTTTCCACGCCTGAAAAATCCGTCTCTGTTAAGCTGTTGCGGGCGACCAATTGACATGGCTCCAGTTTTATCATGGCGAAACTGCCAAGAAAAGAACACGCTAAAGCCGTGAACACCAACGGCAGTTTCAGGAAATGATCACAAATTATTTATCATTCTTCGGTTTATATATAGATTCGCGTTTTTTCGTGTGTTTCGTGGTTGGAAGAACTTATGAATTTTGCAGTTGACATGATTTTCGCTTTCGGACTGGATCTGATGATAGGGGATCCGGAGCGCTTTCCGCATCCTGTCCGTTTCATCGGCTGGCTCATCAACTGGCTGGAGAAAACAACCCGGAAACTTTTTTCGAATGAAAGGGTTGCCGGAACAGTCACCGGACTTCTTACCGTCCTTATCTCAGCAGCCGCAGTCTATGCGACAATAAAACTTGCGAACTTCGCAGATCCGGTCATCGGCAGGATCGTTTCAATTCTCTGGCTTTACATGGGGCTTTCGGCGAGAAGCCTGGCTGAATCTGCGCACAGGATTTCCGACGATCTTTACCGAAATGACATTGAGTCGGCCAGGAAATCACTGTCTTGCATAGTCGGGAGGGACACAAAGGATCTAGATGAAAGTGAAATCTCGCGCGGGGCGGTTGAAAGCGTTTCCGAAAACACGGTGGACGGGATATTCACTCCTATTTTCTTTGCGCTCATCGGCTGCTTCACGCCTGTCGGCGCGGCGGCGATGATGTGGGCGTTCAAGGCGATGAGCACATGTGATTCCATGATCGGACACAAGGACGAGCAATACATCAGGTTCGGCACTTTCTCGGCGAGGCTTGACGATGTTGCGAACTATATCCCCGCAAGATTGTGCTACGTCCTTTTCCCCTTGGCAGCTTTCATCCTCGGTTATTCTCCGCTGAAATGTTTCCGCACCGCATTGCGCGATTCCGGACACCATGCAAGCCCCAATTCCGGAATTCCGGAGGCGGCGACGGCAGGAGCCCTGGAGATACGACTTGGCGGTACGGTTTACTATGACGGGATTCCCTGCGAAAAGAAGCCTTTCGGCGGCGAGTTTCCGCCGCCCGATAGAAAACACATATTGCAATCCGTAGGGCTGATGTGGCTAACCACTGTCCTAATGCTGTGCGCCACGTTTGCAATAAGCATTTTATGTTAAGGGCTCGATTAAAAATAACTTGGGCGTTTGCTGGCGAATATTCCGGATGGATTATCATGGTGCGAAAGAGAAGCATATCTTAAGATATTTGACGATTGAGCAACGTGATAAGCGACCGGAAGAACGCCAGCCCCTTGGGACGGGAATCCATGCATTTGTCTTCTTCGTTGCTTCACCCTTCACGTATGCCAGATACGCTCAGGGTTTGCGCCTAAAATACAAACGCCTGTATCTCCCGTCAAATGCCCAAGTTATTTTTAACCGAGCCCTAAAGCTAAAACAAGTTTGATTTATGATATGAGCATCACATATTATTAAAGGCAACCTCTAAAAATTCGCATTTGGCGCGTTGCGGAAGATTTTTGATAGCTCAAAAAGAATTTCTGAAAGAAGGCGTATCGAGTAGATACGCCGACAGAAGAATATTCTTCTTTGAGCCAAAAAGATCCGCAACCCGAAGGGAGACTGATTCTTATGGATTCCGGCTTCGTCTGAAAACCGCTTACATACCGCCTCTGGGTATGCTCGCAGTTTTCTTCCTTGCCGTTTATCCATAATCTCCTGTCTCGCGCCATATGCCAATTTTTAGAGGTTGCCTAAATGGAAACAATACCCTGAATGGAAAATTTCAATTAATGGATTATTCCAAAGCAAAACAATACATACTCGGCCGCATGGAGAAAGAAGTTCCGCTGGACTTCCGATATCATAATCTGAGACATTCCCTTGACGTACTTCAGTCTGCGGAAAGACTGGCATCCGCTGAAAATATAACCGGGAAAGACCTCGACCTGCTTAAGACCGCCGCATTATTCCATGATTCCGGATTCATATTCCAATACACCTGCAATGAGTCGGTAGGCTGCGAGATTGCAAGACAGTCATTGCCGGAATTCGGGTACTCCGCGACGGATATTGAGAGAATATGCGGCATGATAATGGCAACCGCCGTTCCACAACGTCCCGCAAACAAACTTGAACAGATATTATGCGATGCGGATCTGGACTACCTTGGCAGAGGCGATTTCGAAATAATCGCTGAAACCCTGCGAGAAGAGTTGAACCACAGGGGAAGGGAATTTACGGAAAGAGAGTGGATTGCCTTTCAACTTGATTTCATGGAAAAACACAGGTATTTCACTGAAGCGGCGCGGAAGCTCAGAGATGCAATGAAACGCGAGAACATTGATAAACTGAAGCGGGCCTTACACGTGGCCCAAAAGGAAGGAAATCAGAAGTCAGAAGACAGGAGTCAGAATAAATGAGAGCATCGGCAAAGACATTTCAGGATTTGATAGTATGGCAAAAAGCTCATCAGTTTGTAATCTTGGTTTATCTTCTGTCACAGGCATTTCCGAAATCAGAAACATACGGGTTAACTTCACAATTTCGACGTGCTGCCGTTTCAATAGCAGCAAATATTGCAGAAGGTTTCAGAAAAAATGGAAAGGCAGATAAACTCCGCTTCTTCAATATTGCACAGGGGTCAATTGAGGAATCACGATACTATCTGATTCTAACTGAAGACTTGGGGTACGGGGATGTCTCCAAGCTAAAGCCTTTGATTGAAGAAGTCAGCAAACTATTGGACTCTTATATGAATTCCATTCTGAATTCTGACTACTGAATTCTGACTACTTTTGAAATTGGATCATATCATAGGATTTAGAGGTTAACACAATAATATAAAAAGGGGAATGAAAATGAACAGCAGTAAATCATTGAAGGACCTTCCAATTTTCTCTTCTTTGACAGACGATGAAATCAAGGCTGTGTCAGATATAAGCAACACTCAGACCGTTTCCGCGGACGAGCTTGTTTTTTCCGAGGGCGACCCGGGGAGCGTCCTGTATGTCATCATAAAAGGAAGTATAAGGATATACACCAGGATAACGGAAAATGTCGAAAAGACTCTTGTAACACTTAGAAGCGGCGGGCTATTCGGGGAGATGTCAGTGATTTCGGAGGATTACCGCAGCGCTACAGCCAGGGCAGCTGAAGAAACGGAATTGCTCTCCATTAACCAGAAAGACTTCAAGGCCCTGCTTGACAATAACCCGGCTGTGGGGAAAAAACTTCTGGAGTTCATTGTCAAAGTGCTCGCAGACAGGCTTAAAAACACTACCGACCTGTACAGGCAGGCTGTCGACTGGGGAATTTCCATAAGCGGGATACTTGAGCTCAATTACAGTCAGCTCATATCCCAGAGGCAGAAGATAATAATTGACCTGAATTCGGGGAAAAGTGTGTCGGGGATTCTGCTGAAAGCCGAAAAACACGCATCCGGTCTCGAGCTGTTTTTGAAAACCGATTCCGAAAAGATTGTGGTCATCCCGTATGCGGCGATCTCGTCAATATCATTTGGGACAAGCGCGGCAAAACAGTCTGAATAGAGAGGGAAGTTCTAAAGTTCGTAAGTGCGAAAGTTCGTAAGTGCGAAAGTTCGTAAGTGCGAAAGTGCAAGAGTGAGGGAGTGTTTTAATTTTAAAATTCAAAATATCTTTCTGTTTTTTCATCTTCCCTGATGAAAAAACGATACTTAAAGGAGAATACAATGGCAGCGGTAATTGATCCTTTTCTGGAATTCCTGATCAGCAGCGGAGCGTCGGATCTGCATCTTGGCAGCGACCTTGTCCCATCCGTCCGGACAGACGGGGAAATGGGAAAACTGGACGGCGATGTAATCAGCAAGGAAACAGCCCAGGCGATGATTGAGGAAATCATGCCGGAACGCAACAAAAAAGAGTTCTGGGAATGCTTCGACACCGACTTTGCGTATGAACTGCCCGGAATAGGGCGCTTCAGGGTGAATGTGTTTATGGACAATAACGGAATCGGCACCGTCATACGCCAGATCCCCGCGAAAGTCCTTTCCGCCGACGCCCTGAATCTCCCAGCGGCAGTGCGAGATCTCTGTTTCCTGAATAAGGGGCTAGTTATCGTGACCGGCCCGACAGGGAGCGGAAAATCAACCACCCTCGCCGCAATGGTGGACCTGATAAACGAAAAGCGCACTGATCACATAATCACAATTGAAGATCCCGTAGAGTTTGTCCACAAGAACAAGAACTGCCTGATAAACCACCGCGAAGTGCACAGGCACACGCAGAGTTTCAAGAGAGCCCTCCGGGCAGCATTGCGAGAAGATCCGGACATAGTCCTGGTCGGTGAAATGCGCGATTTGGAAACGGTTGAAATAGCCATCGAAACGGCCGAGACGGGCCATTTGGTTTTCGGAACGCTTCATACGAATACGGCGGCCAGCACAGTTGACAGGATTATCGACCAGTTCCCGGCTGACAGGCAGCCCCAGATCAGGACAATGCTGAGCAGTTCCCTGAAAGGGGTCATCGCCCAGACGCTGCTGAAGAAAAAGACAGGGGGAAGAGTGGCGGCACTTGAGATCCTCATCGTCAATTCCGGCATTGCAAATATCATAAGGGAAGGGAAAACACACCAGATCCCGTCCATGATGCAGACCGGGAAAAAGTTCGGCATGCAGATGCTTAATGAAGCCTTGTTCGGCTTTGTCGAAAACGGCACAGTCACCCCGGCGGAAGCCCTGTTCAAGTCGGTCGACAAGATCAGTTTTGAGACCATGCTCACAACAAACGGGTACAAGGCGTAATCATAGTTTACCTTCCTTGACATAAGATCCGGACGAATTTGCAACATGAAACTGACATTAAAGGACATCTCATGGATTCTGCTCGGAACTTTGTCATGGGTGCTCTGCGTACTGTTCGTAATTTATGGAACAAAGTCGCTCCCGAGCGTTGATTCCTACTTTCATGTTCAAATATCTGAGATTATGGGCCGGCAGGGGCTGGTTTTGCAAAACTTTCCATGGTCAGTCTGTTCAATTTGGACAGATTCCTTCTTCGACAAGGAATGGCTTTTCCATGTGTGGCTCATCCCGTTCATCAGTCTCTTCGGAAAGTTCACGGGTGCGAAAATCGCAGTCCTCTCCACGGTTTTCATTGTTGCAATATCCTGGGGTTTACTTCTCAGGCAGATCGGGATAAAGAAATATCTCTTCCCGGCCATGTGTTTCATGCTTTTCAT
>JBAZRS010000214.1:0-8153 GCA_041662825.1 Victivallales bacterium
ATCGGCTACACGCTTCCCGATGAATCACTCGACAGGATACACATCCTCTGCCCAGACCCGTGGCCCAAGGCCAGGCACAAACAGTACCGCCTTCTGAGCTCGGAGTTCATCGGCAGAATGCTGAGGGTCCTGAAAAAAAACGGGACCGTCCATTTTGCGACCGATGACAGGAACTACTTCGAATCCGTGGAAAGACTTTTCAGTTGCAATCATTCCTACATAAGGGAAGACTCCCTGATCTCCGACATTGCCGTTATCAGGTCCGATTTTGAAAAAAAATGGGAGTCGGAAGGCACCGGGGTGACGCATGCCGCCTGGCGGCGCGTGTCCGGCAAATCCCATCATAAGGCGAAAGAGGCTTGAATTGATTCTCACACAAAGGCCTGGAGCAGCAAAGCCGCAACCAATTTTGTAACCACGGAACACACGGAATACACAGAAAAATATTAACCACGCAACACACGAATCACACGAAAAAGACAATTGTTAACTTTTTGCTGCGCAAAAACTTAACAATTGATTTTGTGAAAAACGTGCAAAAAAAAACAAGATTATGACGGATTGCATTATGGGATCCAATGAGAAAACTGCAATAGATGATGCAGGTTGTTATTTGGCTTCTTCCTTGATTTTCCTGGCGACGATATCGTCTATGAGCTTCCGTGCCGGCTGCCATTTATTTTCATGGAAGACATATCCGTTGGAGCTGTAGACCTGTTTTTCGGCTTCGGCATTTGCGATTTCGCGGATAGAATCCAGCTGGATTTTCCTGCGGCTTTCAAAGACAGCCTTTTCCTTTGCAAGAAGCAATTCCACAACTTCAGCCTCGGAACGCCAGACGCCGTCAACCTCCCTCAGGTGATTCTTCTTCATATAAGCGGCCTTGTCGAATTTGCTTTCAGCGTTATCACGTATGGATTTCTCCTTTTTCCTGACATCATCCTGACGGGTTTCCTTGAGCTTTTTAATCCTTTCCTTGATGATTTCACCCGGGATTTTAAATGTGCCGTCTGCCGAGGCGAAATATCCGTATTTCTTGTAGTATTCGGGTTTTTCAGAGGACTCAATATCCTTCCTGTATTTCTCCTTCTTGATTTTAAATTCATCTAAATGCTGTTTGGTCATCCTCTCAATTCTGGCCTCGCATTCGCCTTCGCTGAATTTCCATGTCTCACTTGAGGGCAGATCGCTTAAAAGGATTTGACGACCTCCTATGATAACCTTGTTCCCGACCTTGCCACCGTAGGCGCCTTTGATAGAAATCCCGGACACGTCAATCATTTCGATATTGTCCCCCTTCTGGTATCCGGCGTATTTCTTCCCTATCTCCATAACTTCGGCAGACATTGCTTTGGTGGAATATTTCTCGTCCACTTTCTTCTGAATGTAAGTTTTGAATTCGGCATCAACATCCTTCAGGGAGGCGGAAGGATCCTTTACAGGAAGTTCAATCTTCATTTCAGATGCGATTCTCTTGGTCTCGGCGTCTTCGTTGAAATTCCTGTCAATCTTCTGGACTTCATTTTCGGCCGCGGCCTTTATTTCGGCCTGCATCTTCTTTTTGACCTCATCTATGGAGACGGAGATCTTTTCATCCGGATTAATATTGAGGGTCTTGCATATCGACTTCCTGGATTCCTGCTCATTGAACGGCTTCAGCTCCGCCGTCTTATTTGCTATGGCCTCTTTCGCGGCCTGCTCTATTTTCCTGCTGATTTCAGCGGAGTCCAGTGCCGGAGCTTTGACATCTGCGGGAACGCCGAGTTCGGCCGCGACCGATTCCATGAGCGTCCTGCGGATTTCTTCAATGCGCAGATTCTCCTTTTGAATGAGGAGTTTTTTCTGGTGCACGGAATATCCCCATGAGATGACGCCTGCGAGAACGGCAACGAGCAGGGCCGCACCGGACACAATGCCGGCGAGCCTGGCCCTTTTCCCGAATGATTTCTTGAAGGCGCCGGAAATGGCGGAAGGTATGATGACCACCGGTTCCTTCAGCTGGGCCTGCAGCTGTTCCAGATCGCTTTTCAGGGAGGCGAAGTCCTGATAGCGCTTAGCCGGTGTCCGGGCGATCATCCGGTCGACTATTGCAATGCACGTCGGGGTGCATTTCTTCAGATACGTTTCCACGCTCAGCGCCCTCAGGGACGTAAGATGCTTTGTGACAAGGTCATTTATTTCGGCGAGGGAATAGTATGTTCTTCCCGAAAGCATGTAGAAAAGGATCATCCCAAGGCTGTATATCTCACTGAATTCACCTTCCGGTGCACCCATGATGCGTTCGGGCGGAATATAAAAGGGGGAGCCCTGCACCTCATCCGCCAAATTTGATTCCGCAGCTTCTGTTATGGTCGCACAGAGCCCGTAGTCGAAAAGCCTGACGGTTCCGGTTTTGTCAATTATGATGTTTTGAGGCTTGAGATCCCTGAAAAGGTATCCGCACTTCAAAATGTGAATCTCGGCTTCAAGAATCTGCAGGATTATACCGATGGCCTTTTTTTCAGGAATCTGGTTTTTCTCCCCCAAAAGCAGGTCAAGCCTGTCCCCGTCGATGAATTCAGTCACAAGAAAATGCTCGTCTCCGTCAACCCCGTACTCGACTATCCCTATGATGTTCGGGTGGTTGCCGAGCAGGGTCCCTATTTCGCCCTCATGGAGAAGGGCCTTGATAAAATCCTGGTTCGCCTTCTCGTTGCGCGGGAGGACCTTCACCGCATATTCCTTTCCCTCCACCGCATTGGAAACAGCCTTGTATACGCTTCCCATTCCGCCGCCGCCGAGGGGGGAATAAAGCCAGTAGTTTTTTACTTTCAGGGGGATGAGCACCTGGCCGGGGCAGTTCGGGCAGTTTATGACTTCAAGGGGTGCGGAGGAGTTCAGCGGTATTTCCGCCGAACAGGATGAACACTTTACGAAACCATCCTCCAAATGCTTTATTTCAGGTGCGGGTATTAACATGGTTTATTGAAGGACCACCTTTTCTTTTTCGTAATTTACCGCATGATCATGCAATGAAAAGCGTTAATGGCAAATTAAGGGAGCCTCCATGCGTTTCACTTGGGCCTGACTGGATAATCGCCCGAGAAACATGCATGGCAGTAGTCATCGGACTTTTTGCCGACGCATGACAGCAGCCCGTCGAGGGAAATATAGGCAAGGCTGTCGGCGTCTATAATCTTTGCAATTTCATCGACTGAGCACCTGTGCGCAATCAGCTCGTCAGCGCTCGGAAAATCGATCCCGAAGTAGCAGGGCTGGACATGGGGCGGACAGCTGATCCTCATGTGGACTTCCTTCGCCCCGATCTCACGGAGCGTCCTAACCCGCTCCTTGCTCGTATTTCCCCGTACAATGCTGTCTTCGACAAGACAGACACTCTTGCCTTCAATGGCCTCGCGTATCGGGTTGAGTTTCATATTTACTGCGGCCTTGCGGTCGGCAGGGGTGGGCTTGATGAAGGTTCTGCCTACATAATGGTTCCTCATTATCCCGAGATCAAACGGGATGCCGGACGCCTCGGCAAACCCCAGAGCCGCATACATTCCGCTGTCCGGGACCGGTATTACGACATCCGCATTGACAGGGTGCTCCTCGGCCAGTTTCCTTCCGAATCTCTTGCGCATAGCATAAACGCTTTCCTCGAAGACCATGCTGTCGGGACGCGAAAAATATATGTGTTCGAAAATACAGTGTGCGCGCCTCTTCGAGTATGCAAAACTCCTGCTCTCCATTTTACCGTCCCTGGCGACCAGGATCATTTCACCGGGTTCGACATCGCGGACATACTTCGCCCCCATCATGTCAAATGCGCATGTTTCCGATGCGAAGACCACGGAATCCCCGAGTTTCCCCATTGCAAGCGGCCTGAACCCGAAGGGATCCCTCGCCACCATCATCCCGTCCTCGCAGAGTCCTAGCAGTGAGAAGGCGCCCTCGACATTCTTCAGCCCGTATTCGACGGCCTCCCAGGGCGTGTCTCCGGCCTTGTGGTGGTGCGCGGCGATGTGGAGAATCACCTCGGTGTCAAGATCCCCCTGAAAAATCGCGCCGCCCCTCTTCAGGTGCGTACGCCAGTTGGCCGCATTGGAAATTGTACCGTTGTGGGCGAGCCCCAGACGCCACTTGTCGAATTCAACCACGAAAGGCTGGGCGTTCATGACGTTTGAACCGCCGGCAGTGCTGTACCTGACATGCCCGATCGCCATTTCCTGCGGAGTCTTCCACCATTCTTTCGGAAGCCGGTCGAAAACCTCCGAAACCAGCCCCATTCCCTTCTGCAGTTCGCATCTGCCGTCCCTGAGGAGATAGATGCCGGCGCTTTCCTGACCGCGGTGCTGAAGGGCGAAAAGCCCCAGCCGCGTTATCGCCGCGGCGTCGGGATGATTTGCAATGCCGAATATTCCACAAGCTTCTTTAAGCATAAATAAAAATTCCTGACGTAAAATTTTTAAAAATCCAAGGGTGATGTAAATCGAAGATTAAACGCTGTTAATTTATTAACGCTACCCGGAAATGCAATCTCAAATCCGCTGTTTAAATCAGATTTATCTTTGTTTTCCGCTGTTTTTCATTTTATCCCGAACTGCTTGAGTTTGCGCCAGAGCGTCGCAGTGCCGATTCCCAGTATTTCAGCGGCCCTGCTCCTGTTCCCCTTCGCCGACTCCAGCACCGAGAGGATGTGCCTCCTCTCAACCGCTTCAAGAAGAAGTCCGGGGGTATCATTTTCCTTTGCCAGCCCTGCAAGAATGTTCTTCGGCAGATCCTCCGGAAGTATGGCACCGCCGGTGGAAAAGACCGAAGCCCTCTCTATCGCATTCTCAAGTTCTCGCACATTGCCGGGCCAATCATACGCCAGCAGGAAATCCAGACATTTTGCGTCAAGCCTCAATCCCGGCAGTTTCAGCTTTTTGGAGAACCTGGCGACAAAATGCCTGGCGAGGGGGAGTATGTCCTCCTTCCTGTCCCTGAGCGGCGGGACTTCAATGGTGATCACCGCAAGCCTGTAATAAAGGTCCTCGCGGAACCGCCCCTCGTCAACATCCCGTTTCAGGTTCCTGTTAGTGGCGGCGATTATCCTCACGTCTATCTTCCTGGGCCTGTTTTCGCCCAGCCGCTGGATCTCCTTTTCCTGCAGCACGCGCAGGAGCTTGACCTGCATCTCAACGGAAACATCCCCTATTTCATCAAGAAGGACAGTGCCCCTGTCAGCCTGCTCGAGAATCCCAACCCTGTCATGCACGGCGCCAGTGAAAGCCCCGGCCTTGTATCCGAACAGCTCCCCCTCCAGAAGCGTTTCAGGGAGGGCGCTGCAGTTTATCGCCGTAAAGGCCCTGCCGCTGCGTTCCGACAGCCTGTGTATCTGCCGCGCTATAACCTCCTTCCCGGTTCCGCTCTCACCGGTGATAAGCACCGAACTGTCAAACCGTGAAACCCTGGAGACAATCTCAAGGATCTTCCTGAATGCGCCGCTCCTGACTTCCACCGCCTGCAAAGATGTGGCACCCTCAAGCGTGTTCAGCCTGCTCCTCTGTTTCGCCAGTTCCTGATCCTTCTTCTGAAGCTCCTGCGTAAGCGTATTGACCTGGAACTGTATCTCCTCGCCGGATTCGAAATAATGGATGTACTTGTCAAGCTCAGCTCCCCATGATTTTTCGTCCCTGCCCTCCGCCAGGCATGTCCGCGCCCCGGCCGCCGAGCATTTTTTCTCGATGAAGACAACTTTGAAACCGAGGCAGAGGGAAGAATACCCGCTTGCGTATCCCGCCTGTATCCAGCATACGGGATGGTCGCTTTTCCCCAGCTGGGAAACGCGGTTTTCCGCCTCGCTGGACTTGCTCCACACATATTCGATGACACATTTCTTTTCGATTTCATCCAACTCCTTGATGACGATCTGCGCCTTGCATGCGCCCTGGAGCGTCTGGAGCACGGCACCGGCCTTCAGCCATTCCATGCGGCTCTCCCACTTGAATATCCTCTTCATTGCGGCCGCGTCCGCCTGGCCCCAGAAATATCCGAACCTTGTCAGGACCTTTCTCGCACTCTCGGCGTTCGACATCGCTATAAGATCTTTCCTGAACTGGCCGAAGGCCTGCATGTCGTGCAGTATGAGCCGTCTGCCGTGCAGGCTCACAACCCCTTCGGAAAAATCCACTATCTCTTCAAGTTTTAAATCTTCAGCTTTCATATTGATGCTTTCATTTTGATATTGTTTCATTTCATTATGATTCACTTATCCATTTTTTCAAGTCAGCTTGATTATTATTTATAACATTGCTGATCAGCACGTTGCGCATCATCTTCCGGTACGTGGCACATGCATTGCTATATGGCAGTCAAACAAAACAGGGAGAAACAAAATGTACTCGATAATGAAAGCGAAGAACGAAGCGGCCCATATTGAAACCGATGATTTCCTGAAGGAGCTGCTGAAGGTTCCCAGCGTCAGCCTCAACGAACAAAAGGCGGCGGAGCTGATATGCGCGGAAATGAAACGGCTTGACTACGACGAAGCATTCATCGACGATGCGGGCAATGCCGTGGGAGTCATAAGGGGAAGGGAGGCGGAGCCGGCCATAATCCTCAATTCGCACATCGACACCGTCAGCCCGGACAGCTCCGGATGGAAGATGGACCCTTTCGGCGGAATGGTCCATGACGGGATGATATTCGGCGCCGGAGCAAGCGACTGCAAAGGGGGTATCGTATCGCAGCTGTATTCCGGAGCCCTTTTAAAACGCTCCCTCCTCCCCATGCGGGGGACGCTTGTCTTCGCTGCGACCGTGGCCGAGGAAAACGGCTGCAGCATAGGCCTCAGGAAACTGATGAAAGGCACCATTCCCTCACTCGGGATAAAAGCCGAATATGCCATTCTGGGTGAACCCACAGAAAACAGGCTTTACTACGGACACGACGGCTGGGCGGAAATAAACATACACATTGAAGGCGTGAACCCGTTCCACGTCACGGATGCGGCAAAGTCGATAAACAGGGATTTGTCCACAATCGCCGGCTTCAGGGGCGGAGACATCGGCATCCCGCAGGAAATGACGATTCATTCTCCGGTCTACAGCGAGCGGGAAAGCAACGGTTTCAAAAGCGCGGACATCCGTGTTTCAAAGAGACTGCGGGATACGGAAAGCGCGGAGAACGCAGTCCAGTGGCTTTCGCATGAAGTCGGGACAATGACGAAGAATGAAAAGAACATTGCCGTTGAGGTGGAGGTCATGTCGGAAAAGCAGATGCTTTACAACGGGAGGAAAACCGTCGTCAAAAAAGTCGTCAACGCGTGGCAGACCGACCCATTCAGCCCTCTGATGCAGCGTTCAAGGCAGGCCCTCGCCGCCGCCGGCTGCGAAGTTCGCACAGGCAAATGGAAGCTCGGACGGCTGGGCATGGGCACAGCCGGAAGCGTGCTCACCGAGGAATTCAAAATACAGACAATCGGCTTCGGTCCCGGGAAAGAGGACTGCGCCCATTCCAAAGATGAATACGTGATGCTGGACGATGTCCATCAGAACGCCTACGGAACAGCCGCAATCGTCCACAGCCTGATCGGGGTTCCTGTTTGCGGATGGACATCAGATGAAATCTAAAGGCGGGCTTCAACCACAAAACCGAGGCGGTAAAATGAAAGCGCTGGTTTTCAACTGCGGGAGCTCCTCCCTCAAGTACCGGATCATATCCATGCCGGACGAAACGGAAATTGCGGGAGGGGAGGCGCAGCGCATAGGGCCGAAGACTGCGGAACCCTCCCGGATAATACACAGGACCGCGGAGAAGTCGGAAACCCATTTCGCCGAAATGAGGTCCCACTCCGAAGCTCTGGGGGAGATCGGGAAAATCCTCGCCCGGGACAAATCGTGTATTCCCGACGCCTTCGGGCACAGGGTTGTTCACGGGGGTGAGCTTTTCAGCTCGTCGGCACTCATTACGGTCGGGAATTTCGGGATGCTTGAGAAAACGAAGAAACTGGCCCCGATACACAATCCGCCGGCAATGGAGATAATAGGGGAATGCCTGCGGAAATATCCGGATGTCCCCTGTGTCGCAGTTTTCGACACCGCCTTCCACTCCACAATACCGAACTACGCCTCCACCTACTGCCTGCCGTCAAAAGTCTCCGAGAAACTGCAGATTAAAAAATACGGTTT
>JBAZRS010000215.1:0-8146 GCA_041662825.1 Victivallales bacterium
TTTGACGTAATCGCGGCACCGGAGCAAGCCCTGGCGCGTGTTGCGCGGCTGGCTGAAATCCGTACGGCGGCCAAGCACGTACTCGGCGGAGTCGATAACCTGGCCGTCGCGCTTGACTGTGATTGCGAGCCGGTACGCATCGCGCTCAGGATCGGCTGGCGGCGTGATGACAAGGTCGCGGAACGGCCGACCGTCAAATGACACTGTCTCGGCACCCTTGGCCAGTTCTGTAGCGAATCCATACGGCATCAGGCGCCACTCTACGGTCAAGGCGGCCGCGCCCTTTGCGAAGAGACGGAGATCGACGGCCAGCGGTTCGGCCGTGGCATATACGCCCCCGACATGCCGTTCCGCATTGATGCGCATGCAACCCAGCACCGGCGGTTCTGTGGTTGACACGGGTCTGAGCGCCGTTGTGCTGGCGTTCTGCTCCACGATATAGCGCAGCGTGTTACCTCCGACAACCTTGCCTGCGGAGTCGTTGACCTGGTAGCGGATCCAGTAGTTGCCGTCAGGCCCGAGTGGGATGGTAAGCCGTTGACGCCCCTTGGACACAAGCGCCGGGTCGAAGCGGAACTCCTGCGCCACCTGACGCAGCACCGGCCCCTGGAACTGTCCCGCAACCTCGGCGGCAAAACGATAGTCTCCGGCGGTCTTGGCGAGAGCGTCGGCATAGACAAAAGGATCCCGGTATGGAATTACCATGCCTCCAAACTCGATGGCCCCGAGTGTGAGCGTATGCTGGCAGCGCCCGAACTTGTCGGGGCGGAGCTGAACCTCAAAGCCGAGAAATTCCAAGTCGCCGTCCGGCCAGGCATTGCCATTGCCTTCAGCCAGGAAAATGCTCTGGGTGGCACCGCCGGCCTCGGCACCGTACAGGTAACGGGTGCTCCACTGCGTCCAGCGTTCGCCGCCTGCCAGCAGATGCGGCATCGGGTACGGCTCGTAAAGCAGGATCTCACCCTCAGCATCGCGCACCAAGGGCAGAAGCTGGAGGTAGGAGTTTTTCTCGATGGTTTTCCGGATCCCGGCCGCTTCGAAAATGATCCGGCGCTGATCCGGCGCCAGCTTCAGCGGTTTGCGCAGCAGGACACGTGCGGTCGCCTGTTTGACGGTCACGTGGCCGTGCAGGACCTCGTCGCGGACGTCGAAATCCAAATCCACGCGCAGGCAGTCGCCGTCGGCACCCAGGCGCAGGACATCTCCCTCCTTGGATTGGACTTGCCAGAGATCGACCGGCAGCGGAGAGAAACCCGGATCGGCGCTGACGGTCAGGGCGGTTAACAGTATTGGCAGGGCAATGAGCTGTGAATATTTCATTTGGAAGTTCCTTTTTTGTTTTTATTCATGAACTCGAGATAGCGTTCGATCAATTCGGCCGTACAGCCGGAGTCCTTGGGGATGACCGCAGGCCGCTCTCCGCGTGTCAACGCCTCCAGCAGCGGCGTTTCGATCACTCCCGCCCCGGAGAAGGGCAATGCCTGGTCTTTGGCCGCGTCGGCCAGCTTCATGCGTTTGAAAGGCTGTCCGGCTCCCCATTCCACAACGGTATCCGGATGGAAGAGGCTGTCCTTTATCCGCAAAATTCCCGGATCGCTGTGGCGAATGTGAACAACGCCTTTCCCTCCGTCCTCGAAGCGGCTGCGCGAAATATCCACCCGGCTCGCTCCGTAGAGGTGCAAGAGACGGTCATGGCTCGGTCCGGACACGGTGAGCCGGTCGAGAGAGCTCTCGCCTGCAAGGCCGATGCCGACGGGCCGTTTACCGGTGTTGACAATAAGGATGTTCCGGCCCGTGAAATTCACACAGGAAAGCGGATTGTCGACCAGGATCAGGTTCTCGACCTCATGGCGCGACTGCTGCTGCCCCTCATAACCGAGGCTGCGGCAGTCTGCGATGACTACGTTCCTGCTTGCCGAGACCGAGCTATTGACGTTGTTGAGGCCGTTGTCGCAGCGCAGGAAAACGGCACCGTCCAGCAGCGTCTCGCAGTTGTCGTGGGAACTGAAGCCCTCGTCCCCGCAGTCCTCGGCGTTGCAGTTGTTGAAGACGATCTTCTTGCAACCGCCGTGAATGTTGTAGCCGTCGTTGTAAACATGGCGCACATTGAAATTGCGGATGACGACATGTGAGGTGCTGCCGCCCAGGGCGACTCCGTTCTCGCGGACAACGGCCTCTATTGGCATATCGCCGGGGCGTTTTCCCTCTGGGGGGCGGAAATAAAGTTTTTTATCGGAGATCGTGAACTTGCCCGGCGCAAGGCGTTCACGTGCGCATGCAAGCTTGCTTTCCCTGCCGTCAATTTTCACCCAGGTTGGCGGCTTGATGTCGGCTGGCTTCGGTGTGGAGCCGCAGTAGCGGTTGAATCCGGGCCGGCCGGCGTACTGCCAGTCCTTCGGTTCAATGCTCAGGGTTGAGCCGTCGGGCTGGCCGAGTTCGATGGCCGGCATGGGACTGCGATTGTCGCGAACCCGGTAATAGAGGCGGTTCGCCCAGCCCTGGTAACAGAGTTCGCCCGGTTCTGTGACGTCAATGTCCGACACCTGGTTTTCCAGTCTGCCTTCGATAACCATGAATCCCGAATAGGCCATGCCACTGTGCGTCCACACGCCGTCGTCCTCCTTCTTCCAGTCTTTTGAAGGACATATGTCGGCTCCGCTTATCCATGAACCGTGGCCGTCGATTATCAGGGGTTTGCCTTCCTCACCGCCGCGATGGTACCAGGTCGGATGTGTGTTGAGGACGACGGCCTCGCGCCAGGGCTTGTCACCCGGCACCAGGTTCACCGTATCACCCGCACCGGCCAACTTCACGGCGCGCAGGATCGTCCGGAAGGGGCCGACTTTATTTTCAGACACCGTTTTGGAAGTTCCGCTGAAAGCATCGTCCCCCGCATTGTTGTCGACATAGTATTCAACAGCCATGGAGGATGTTGCGAATGAGAAGAAACACACAACTGCCGCCATCAATAATTTAATTGTATAGGAAATTGTATTTAAGCCCCCCTGCGGGCTTGCCCCGCAGGAGGCAAAGATTGGGAGGCTAGGGGATGTTCCCCTAGCTCTCCAATCTCCCTTTCCTGCCAGATAAACTGGCAGGGGAAGGTTAAACTGAGAAGTTCCGGCGAAGCCGGTTAAGTCAAAAATCCTGATTATTGTAGATGATTTCTCTATGTTACTCATGAATCAACTTTCCCTTTTTTTATGAGCCCGGATTTTTTATTTATGCACTAGCCAATGTGAAATCATTGCGCATCCAGCCAGAGCCAAAATCTCTGTGACTGATACGTGTTGTTCAGCGCAACTGCGCCGCCATAGTTGGTGCCGATGCAGGTGAGCAGCGTCTGGTAAGGCAGCCAACTGACATGTCCGTCCTGATAACAGGCGTTCATTCCTTCCCGCCGCCCGACAAGCGGGTTCTTGCTGTATCCAGTGGCATGCAGGTATGGGGTGGCTGCACCGCCGGGCCCGTCTCCGCTCTCGACCCAGTGGGTCAGGTCGCTAAGAATTGCCCGTTTTGACCAGCCATCCCATTTGCTGCCGAAGCCCCGGCCGCTAAAACTGTCCGTCCGGCGGATCCGGTATGCGTAATTGCTGCGGCTCCATGCCGGAGGTGTCGCCTCGAAAACCGTCGCCCCACCGCTGAAATTTCCGCCATAGCTGTTGCTTCCCAACCAGGCGTCTGCCACAGGGCAGTACATGACTTTCCAATCGCCCACATAACCCATCCCGTAAGCCTTGCCCAAACCGACGGTAGCCCAGTTCGTGCCATCAAGCTTGCCGGTCAGGGCATAGGTGTTCGGATCGTTGGTCGCCGTTTCCGAGGTGGGGACATAGCCGTTGAAGTCGTCGGCGTACATGCTTAACGCCAGACCGCACTGCTTCATCCCCCCGGCGCATGTGACTTTGTACGTTGCACGCTTCGCCTTTGACAGGGATGGCAGAAGCATTGACGCCAGTATTGCGATTATCGCAATTACGACGAGCAGCTCGATGAGAGTGAAAACATTGCCGATTTGCGATTTGCGATTTGCGATTTTAATAATCAATCTAACATTGGCAATTGGCATTTGGCAATCACCAAATAATTGATGTTTGAGTAGTTCCTTTTTCATTTCAAAGCCTCCATTCAGTGTTTAAGATTGACTGCTTGAAATATTTTCCCTATGATAGACGTTGCTCGAAAAGGTATAATAAGAACACCCCTTACGGGGTTAACTACCAACAAAAACATTGAATTTGAGGCGAATTCGTTTGTACTCAAGCTCGTAAGAGCTGTTCCAGAAAACCTTTTCGAGCAGGCTCTATATAGCCGCGCTTGTCTCATTGTATCTGAGCTTCAGCGCCGGTTCGAAATCCTTATCCTTGCCTCACCGCCCTTGAGTTGTCTTACACGTTTTTTTAAATGGAGAAGAAGAAGACCCGCGAACTATGAGTGTCGGAGGCAAGACTATGTTAGTTCCGGCTTTCCCTGGGGTTTCAATCAGGCCTATCAGGTTTTTTGCGGCCTGCCGGCCCATGTCGATGATGTCGTAGTGGACGCTGGTCAGCAGGTTTTTACCTGTGGCGTCAGGAAACGGATCGCTATCATCCCAGCCGACGACGCTTAAATTGTCGGGGATGTTCATTCCCATCCCTTGCAGAAGATAACAGGCGGCAATTGCAACGGGGTCATTATGCGCCAATAGCGCTGTCGCATCCGGATGGTTTTTGATGGCATTGCGCAAAGGCTCTTCCAGCAGAAAATCATGAATTATCTCAAGCGGAATCAGGCAGTCTGCCAAACTCTGCCCGGTGGCCGCACATGCATCGCCGTAACCGGACAAGCGCTCGTTCTCAGGATATTGATGTCGATTTTTGCTGATATAGAAAATGCGCCGATGCCCCAGGGAGAGCAGGTGTTCCATCGCCAGCCTGGCGCCAAGGCGCTCATCGCGCAAAACCGAGGGGCAGCTTTCCATTCCGGAAGTAATGGTGAAAACCGGGCGGTTGCCGAAGCCCGTCTCCTTGCGCAAATAATTCAGCATTTCATTACTAATGCCGGAATGGACGATTAGGCCGTCAACCTCGCCCCGCATGACCGAGGGGGGGAATTGAACTGGAAAACCGCGATGCTCTACCGGATCATAGGTCGGCAGCATCAACAGGCCGTAACCTGCGGATGAAATCTCTTCTGAAATGCCCCGAAACATACTGAAGAAAAAGTTGACCTTCTCCAAGTGATTTGGCATCAGCAGCCCAATGATATGGTTGATGGGGGTTTCACCGGATTTGCGCAGTGACAAGCGCCGGGCAAGATCGTTCTGGGCATATTTGTAACCTAATTCCGTCGCCACCTGCCGCACCTGCATCACCGTCTCCGCTGTCACGCCGGAACATCCGTTAAGCGCCCGTGAAACCGGATAAACACTTAAACCACAGGCTCGCGCAACGTCACGCAGAGTCACATTCGTCCGTATACGTTTATACGCCGTTATACCCGCATGCCCGGACGCAGTTTCCAATGATTTGCCTGTAGTTCCGCTCATGTTTTCTCCAATTTTAAAACAATTTTAAAATCCACAGATATGACACTTACACTGCATATCATATCAAGACCCTGCATATCCCGATAACCGGTTATTATATATAAAATAACCGGTTATTTCAAGAGTTTATCTAAAAAAACAGGAAAATTCAATTCTGACTCCTCTCCTGAAACTAGCCTTTAGAGCCAATTCAAACCTCAAGAAACGGCTCGGACAAGCCTCGCCCTCCACGCCCGAAACGGGCGTTAAAATGGAGGGTTTTGCTTGTCAAAACCGCAGTTTTGAAATTACCTCTTTAGAGTAGGTCGGGCTTCTTGCCCTGTCGGATGACAGGGTCAGCCCGACAAGATGGCGGCCAGGAATGACCGCCTTACTCAATCGGAAAAAGTTTCATTATGATGAGCCAATTTCAAAAGTAGTCAGAATTCAGAAGTCAGGATTCAGAATAAAACCGAATTTGAGTTCAAATTCAATTCTGTCTCCTGTATTCTGACTCCTGAATTCCTAGTTTTGAAATTACCTCATTCAATTGGTAATTTTAAAAATGCATTTTTTTATAGTAATGGTACATTCAATGAGTATTTTGTTTTTTCTAAATTCATAACCAAACATCCATCCAGTACTCCAGTCATCCTGCTGGATGTCGCTGAAGTCATTTATAATGTCAAGGTGCCAATGAAAATAGCTCGTGTCATACTCGGTCTGTCTTTGGACAAGGCCTTTGACTACCTGATTCCGCCGGAGCTTGAATCCCAGGTGCACACCGGAATCCAGGTTTACATCCCTTTCGGCAAAAGCCAGAGGCGCGGCTATGTGGTCGGCGTAAAAGACGAATCCTCGTATCCAGTTGACAAGCTGAAGAAGATAGAAAGCGTATGCGAAGTCCACCCGAAAATCCCCGATACTCTCCTGAAGCTCGGCAAGTGGATCTCCGAATACTACTGCTGTTCGCAGGAGCAGGCCGTCCGCGCACTTCTTCCGAGCGCCGTCCGCAGCGGGAAGATCAAACGGAAAAGTGTAAGGCTCTATTATCTTGTTTCCCCGGAGGAGGCCCAGAAGTACATATTTGAAAAAGGGAAAAAGCATCCGGCCCGTATAAAGATACTTCAGATTCTCCTCCAGCATCCCGGCGCATCGTCCGAGTTCCTGAAAAGGGAGACAGGCGCGGGCAAAAGCGTATTCACATCCCTTTTGAAGGAGAAGCTCATTATCGAGGAGAACAAGGAAGTCTACAGGGATCCCTTTGCCGGCGCGGAATTCGTGCAGTCGATTGCTCCTGAACTCACGGAGGAACAGAAAATCGCGGTATCCAAAATCAATGAGATGATGTCGTCGAAGTCACCGAAACCGCATACACTACTTCTTTACGGCGTGACCGGCAGCGGAAAGACCGAAATCTATCTTCAGGCGATAGCGACCGCATTGTCAGAGCAGAAGGATTCAATCGTCCTTGTCCCGGAAATTTCACTGACCCCGCAGACGATCGAACGCTTCCGTTCGCGTTTCGGCGACATGGTGAGTGTCCTCCACAGCTCCCTGAGCGACGGCGAAAGGTTTGACGAATGGACCAGGATACACCGCGGACAGGTCAAGATCGTGGTCGGTGCGAGATCCGCACTTTTTGCGCCCTTCAAAAACCTGGGTCTCATCATTGTCGACGAGGAGCACGAAAACTCATACAAGCAGGACGAGGCGCCGCGTTATCATGCCAGGGACGTGGCGGTGATGCGCGGCTATATGGAAAAGGCGGTTGTCATCCTGGGTTCGGCGACGCCGTCCTTCGAATCGTACAACAACGCCATTACCGGAAAATACGCCATGATGGTCCTCACAAAACGGGTTGATCACTGCGTAATGCCGAAAATCAGGATTGTCGACATGCATGTCGAGGCCCTCAAGAGCGAAGGCAAAATATTTTCCGGGGAACTCATCACCGAGATCCGGAACCGGCTGGATCGCGGCGAGCAGACCATAATCTTCCTCAACCGCAAAGGGTTTGCGACAAGGATGGTCTGCCAGAAATGCGGTTTCGTGGCAACCTGTTCCGAATGTTCTGTGACCTACACGTACTCCAGGAAAAGGGAGAGCCTCTCGTGCCATCTCTGCGGTGCAATCATCCCCGCACACAAGAGCTGTCCCGACTGCAAAGACGAGAAAATCCGATACAGCGGCATCGGCACTGAGAAAATAGAATCTATATGCGCCGGACTATTCCCCCATGCCGGAATCGCAAGGATGGATTCCGACACGATGACCTACAAGAATTCATACGAGAAGGTCCTACGCGAATTCCGCAGCGGCAGGATTGACATACTCATCGGGACCCAGATGATCGCCAAGGGCCTCGACTTCCCGAACGTCACGCTTGTCGGCATCATCAACGCCGACCTCAGCCTCCACATCCCCGACTTCAGGGCGGAGGAGCGGACATTCCAGCTTCTCACCCAGGTTGCAGGCCGTTCCGGGCGCGGCGACGTGCCGGGCGAAGTCCTGATCCAGACCTACACACCGCAGAACATTGCCATACAGTGTTCAAGGACAAATGATTTTTTCAAGTTCTACAACGAGCAGCTTGTTGTAAGGAAGACACTCAACTTCCCGCCCTGCTCCCATATCATA
>JBAZRS010000216.1:0-8141 GCA_041662825.1 Victivallales bacterium
ACATTAATGTAAGAAGAATGGAAATAACAGAATTAAATATCATGAGAAATCCTGTTATCCTGTCGAAATATCTTAGGTCCCGGCGAAGCCGGTTAAGTCCAAACAAGTTGTGAGCGAGGATTGGGAATCATGAGTTCGACTATTCACATTACAAGCGGGGACTGTGCCGGGGGTGTTCTTGCGAAGTCCGGTATTGGCGGGGAAGTGTTTGTCTGGCATGACATTCTTTACGACGGCCCCAGGAAAGCGGGCTGGCCGGATGACGATATTCTCCGGGCACGCGCACTATTCCTGGAACGGGCAACCGGAGGCGGTTTGAAATATGAGCTTATTTATAAGACATTGAGCAGCCAGTATGGAAAGCTCAAGACACTCAAAAAGGATGATGCTCTTATTCTCTGGTTTGACGCATGCCTGTTCGATCAGGCAATGCTTTCCCATATCCTTGCATGCTTGCGTTTTCTTGGAATTCAGAAGGCCGAATTAATCTGTGTTGACGCCTTTCCGGGAATCGAACCATACAATGGACTTGGACAGCTCAGTCCGGAACAGATGGCATCCGTTTATGGTTGGCGCAAACCGGTAAATGAAGAACAGTTTTGTTTCGCGGATCGTGTGGACAAGGCGTTTGCAATGCAGGATGAAAATGCATTTGTCGAACTATCAAAAATTTCAGATGCTCCCCTGCCATGGATTTCAGCCGCCGTTATGCGTTGGCTCCAGGAAAAGCCGGATGCGGTGACAGGGCTGGGGCGGCTTGAGATCCTTGCCCTTGATGCATTGCGCTCCGGTTGCCGGACGCCGTCGGAGATATTCAGGCATGTGTCCGCAAACGACACGCCACCGCAGTTCTGGGGGGATACCACGCTCTGGGCGAAGATTAACGCGCTGGCTGAACGGAAGCCGCCGCTTGTCAGGATTGAAGGGCCGGAAAAGCTGTTGCCGCAATGGGAGGGGATTTCCGATTTGAAGCTGTTCAAGGTATGGCCGATCTGAGTCTCGGTGAAGTCTGGATTGTGCGTTTAGTTGGAGTTCACGGCTTTAGCGTGTCTTAAAGTCTTGCAATCCTTTCAGGTTCCGCATGTATTGTATTCGTCTCAAATATAAAAACATTCTTCCAGATAAAGACCTAACGTATTTTATCGGATTCAGTAGATACATTACCAAGACACGCTAAAGCCGTGAACTCCAACTAAGAACTTCCTCCTGTATGAATGCGGGTAGCTCCCGAACTTTCGAACTTTCGAACTCCAGAACTTCCCCTCCTACTCCCTCGGATGCCTGAGCTTGCGGCATTTGTGGCACATGAAGATGTCGAGTCCGTATGCAATCGCCTTTTCCTGGATTTTCCTGATAGTTACGGAATTTCCGGCTTTCATTTCGAGGGTGTCGGGAGAATTGTCCGCGACAAGAACTGCGGGCCCGCGTGTCAGGGTGATTTTTATGGAAGTTTCTTCAGGCAGGACGAGATGGTTTATAAGTTCCGTGCTGTTGCTGAATGCGAGGCCTATGCCGACCCGGAAAATGCTGTGGGTGATGCTTCTGTAATATGCGGTGCTGCCGTGAACCGTTGAAACTCCGACGCCGTCGCCGACTATTTCCTCGCCATAGGCTTTCTCGTCAATAAAAACCTTATAGCGGATGGCGCTGACAGGATTGAGATTGTGCATGAAGATATCGTTAATCGCCTTAACACGGAAAGCGCCGCTGCTTGCCGCAAGCTTCATGATTTCAGATTTTACGAGCTTGTTTTTCCTCAAAAGCCCGAAGATTTTCTCATATGATGCATGTTCAGGGCAGAGAGGGGCGGTTCTTATGTCCCTTACCGGAAACTTTGGGATTCCGGGGAATGCCCTTTCCGCTCCGAGAAGAGCGCCATCTCCTCCGTGGACGATTATCAGGTCCGGGTTCTTGTTTGTGATTTTGAAATCTTTCGGCCCGAAATAAGGCAGTATGTCCTCGATGTATCTTCCCTGCAATGAAACTTTCATGTATTCATTCCCGGTTTGTTTTTTTGTCAGAGCCCTTGGCGAGCACCGCATATAGGACTGCGGCCGCGCAGTTTCCGACGTTTATTGAACTTTTCAACCCGAACATCGGCAGATTTACTATACCATCGCATAATTGAATTGTCTCTGCTGAAATTCCAAGGGCCTCGTTTCCGAAGACGAGGGCGAGGGGGAACGCATAATCCTTTTCCCATGCGCAGGTTCCCGCCGGGCCGCTTTCTACGGCGAGGATCTGCTTGACGCCCTCAAGCCTGAGGGATTTCACGGCGTCTTCTGACCTGTCAAAATGCCTGAACTTCACATTCTGCTCCGCCCCCATTGCGGTTTTCGCGAGCTTGGGATGGGGGGGGGCCGGGGTATAGCCGCAGCAGATTATCTCTTTTGCCGCCACGGCGTCGGCAATCCTGAAAATGTTTCCGGTGTTGTGCGCGCTTCTCAGCCTGTCGAGGACAATTGTTATTTCCCTGTTTTGGCCAGTCATTGCGCATGCCTCCAGATATCTGCCTGTCGCCTATATGCCATTTCCATCGGGTCCGCCTCGTGAAATTACAGTAATTGACTTGAATTAATCCGTAGTTGACAAGTAATACCAGCGCTTATTGTTGATATTAGTTGAAAATATCAATAATGCTTGACAAATATTGGTTAAATATATATAATTCCCAATTCGGTTAAAGTAAAGTAAATTAAACGTGCAATGAAGCGTGTGTGTTGATGAGCCAAAAAATCCCCCAGAACCAGAATGAAAATGACCAGGGCCGGCAGGCAATGCCCGTCAATCCCACATATGAGGAAATTGCAGCGGCGAGAAGAATCAGTTTCAGCGACATAAAAAATCATCTTACCGGACCGGTAGTCTCGTTGATCGCCCATATAATCCTGCTTGCGATATGTTTCACGTTTGTCGTTTCGGCGCCTGAGGAACGCAAGGAAATCGCAGTTGAGATAAAGGAGCTTGAAGTTAAGAACATTGAAAAACTGCCCGAACCTCCGCCGGAGGAGAAAGTCGAACTGGAGAATGTCATCGAAGTCGAGGGTCCGCCCTTGAACGCGGCTTCGGTGGCTGCCGATAACACCAGCATAGCCTCTTCTTCGTCGTCTACGGCCGATGTGGGCGTCGGATTTTCAGACGCCCCGGATGTGCCGATGTCAAATGTCCTCAGTATTGCGCCTTCGAGCTCTCCGCTTGTCCTTCCTGGCGTCATGGCCTCAAGGAGCAAGGGTGGGATAAAGACCTCCCTCCAAAAGTACAACAGGGGCAGCATAGTGACCGAACAGTCTGTTTCAAAAGCCCTGACCTGGCTCAAGAACCATCAGAATGCCGACGGTTCGTGGGGTGAGCCGCAGAATATGTCTGCGTTGACGTCGCTAGCCACCCTGGCCTTTCTGGCACATGGTGAAACCCCGAGTTCACAGGAATACGGCTCATGCGTCCTTAAGGCGATCAAGAAGCTGATAGAATACGGGAACACCGCAGACGGTGACGGGATGATTAAAAATCCCTCCTCCAACGGGTACGGTCATCCAATGGTCGCATACGCGCTTTCGGAAGCATATGCCCTCACCAAAATCCCCATGATTGAGGAGGCGATGAACAAAACAGTAGGGCGGATAGTCACCGGCCAGAACAGCCTGGGATCCTACAATTACATGTACAACAACACCCCTGATAAGGAAACAGGAAAACCCAGATGCGACCTTTCGATTGCCGGTTGGAATTATCAGGCTTTGAAGGCCGCATTCGCGTCCGGATGCACGGTCAAGGGGCTGGAGGCCGCAATGGACAACTCTGTGAAAGCCATTCAGAAAGTCCATTATACTGGAGCGGGCTTTTCCTATGGTCCTTCCAGCGGAAAAGAGGGCGGAGGCACACCTACAATGACCTCGGTGGGCGTACTTTGCCTGCAGCTCCTGGGGGCGGGCAAGTCCAAGGAGGCGCAGGGCGGCCTGAAATATATTGAAACGACAATGAACGGCGTTTGGATGAAATGCGACTGGCAGGCCGGGAGAGATAATTCGCTATACCAGTGGTATTATCAGACACAGGCCCTTTTTCAGGGATATTCCGGATCAGGTGGGCCATGGGATAACTGGAACAGGGAATTCCAGAAGGCCCTCATGAAAGAACAGGAAGCGGACGGGCACTGGTCATCCCCGCTGGAAAAATACGGGAAGTCAGGCGGGATGGAGGCGGCCAAAAAGCATCCGGACAAGGATGGAAAGATGCAGAACAGTACTATGACCAGTGCCGACAGCATAGACCTCAATGTTTATTCCACTTCCCTTTGCTGCCTAATGCTTGAAGTCTACTACCGCTATCTGCCGACATTCAAAGTCAGCCATGACGCCGAAGTGTCTCCGGCTAAGAAAAGTGCCGCCATGGATGAACTGAAGATAGAGTGATTTCCGCCATGTTTAATTTTTTCACAGTCAAAAAAACGTGTCACCCGTTTTTTTAATTGTTAAATAGGGAGAAGATCATATGCCGATGCTTGATATGCCGATGGAAAAACTTTTGAAGTACAGGGGGCAGAGTCCGAAGCCGAAGGATTTTGACAAATACTGGAGCCGGGGGCTTAAGGAACTTGATGAAACTGATCCGCGCGTAGAGCTTGTCCCGGTAAAGTTTCCTTCGCCGAACGCCGAAGTCTTCCATCTTTACTTCACCGGGGTCGGAGGAGCCAGGATCCATTCCCTTTATGCACGTCCCAAGAATGCGAAGGGCAAGGTTCCGTGTGTTGTCCAGTTCCACGGTTATACTGGCAACGCAGGTCAGATATGCGGGCTTATGGGATGGATTGCAATGGGCATGGCCGTGGCTTCGATGGACTGTAGGGGGCAGGGCGGAATCAGCGAGGACAACTCCCAGATAATGGGGCAGACTTTCCACGGGCATATAATCCGCGGCATAGAGTCCCCGGAAAAGCTTCTGTTCAGGAGTGTTTTCCTGGACACCGCCATGCTTGCCAGGGTTGTGATGAATTTCAAGGAGGTTAATCCGAATAAGGTTGCATCAAACGGAGGATCCCAGGGCGGGGCCCTGTCCGTTGTCTGTGCGGCCCTTGAACCGAGAATAGCCTGTTGCGCGTCCTGTTTCCCTTTTCTTTCAGATTACAAAAGAGTGTGGGACATGGACTGTTCCGGCGCCTACAGTGAAATCCGGGACTGGTGGTTCAGGAAATACGATCCGCTCCATGAAAGGGAGTCCGAGTTTTTCAACACTCTCGGCTATATAGACATTCAGAACCTTGCCCCGAGAATAAAAAATCCCGTCCTCATGTCGGTCGGACTAAGGGATCAGACATGTCCGCCTTCGACTGTTTACGCGACCTTCAACAAAATTAGCGGCCGGAAAAAAATACTTGTCTATCCGGATTTCGGACATGAAGACCTCAATGGCTGGAGCGACGAGGTGTATTACTTCATGGGTGAGAACCTTCTGAAATAAAGTTTTTCCCGGAACTATATGAAACTTCCGCCGGATATGGCCCTGCTGATTTCGCGTCTTGAGGAGTCGTAGGTGATTTCCACGGAGATCATCCGGAAACATTTTGAATCCATGACCTCCTTTTTCAGGGTATAGGCCGGGCCGTTGTCATCATAGGTCGGATTGAGATCCCTTTCCGGGAAAACTTTTATGTTGACAATCTCACCGCATTTCCCGCATTTGATCCTGTATTCGAGGAAGGCGGATGCCGCATTGGCCGACCCTGTCATGAAGTCGGCGATTTTCCTAAGTATTTTTTTCATGATAAGGGAACCTCTAAAAATTGGCATATGGCGCGAGACAGGAGATTATGGAGAGACGGCAAGGAGCAAACGCCAGGAGCAGCCCCGTTGCGGGCTGTGACTGGATTCGCGACGATGGCGGAATCCATAAGAATCTGTCTCCCTTCGGGTTGCGGATCTTTTTGGCTCAAAGAAGAATGTTCCTCTCTCGGCGTATCGCTCGATACGCCTCCGTTCAGAAATTCTTTTTGAGCTTTCAAAAATCTTCCGCAACGCGCCAAATGCGAATTTTTAGAGGTTCCCATAAGTGAAATCTACTTTCTAAAGATGAAAAATCCAGGAACCGCAGTAATCTATAGTTTTTTACGCGGCAACCGCGCGAAAAACTATTCTGACATTTATGGGGATGACATGAAAGAGATAAGAAGAATTACACTGGACGGCAAAGACGGCTTACCGGCTCCAATCTTGGAAACCGGCAAGGACGGAATCGGGAGGATTCATAAGGTGATGCAGCCCGGTCTGGAACTGTTTCCATGCCCGAATAAGACATCGCGCGGAACAATCATGGTCTGTCCGGGCGGGGGTTATTCCATACTCGCGATAAGCCATGAAGGTCGCGATATTGCAAGACTGTTAAACGGGTTCGGATATGATGCCGCCGTACTCCTGTACCGTGTCAGCGAAGGTGAAAAGACACGTGAGATGGCGCTTGCAGATGCAATGAACGGCCTGTCGCTGTTGCAGAGGCGCGGAACCGGATTCGGCTTTTCCCCAGAACGGATCGGGGTTATGGGCTTTTCGGCAGGCGCACACCTTTCGGCACGAGTGGCGCATGAAAGAAAATCCGGAACAGCGCCGGATTTTCTTGTTCTTGTTTATCCTGCATATCTGGAAAAGGACGGCAAGTTGTTGGACGAGGTGAAACCTCCAATCGTTCCGTCTTTTGTTTACGTCGCAAAAAATGACCAGCACTGTCCCAGTTCGCTCGCCTATGCCGGGCATTGCAGTGAACACGGAATAAGATGCAGTTTTCATCAGGCTGAGAGCGGCGGACATGGTTTCGGGGTTAAGAATCCGCTTCCTGAAGGTGTGGGTGACTGGACGGAGAAGCTGGGTGGCTTTCTGAAAAGTCTGTAATTCATATGAGCCAATTTCAAAAGTAGTCAGTCCGCCGCGGCAGACAGAAGTCAGGATTCAGAATTAAACCGAATTTGAGTTCAAATTCAATTCTGTCTCCTGTATTCTGACTCCTGAATTCCAAGTTTTGAAATTACCTCCATATAAGTATATCTTCTTGAATTATATAAAGTCTTCGAATATTGTACCCCAATAATGAATACCAGAACCCACATTGCTGTGTCCTTATTGGTGTTTCTCTCTCTTTTCCAGTTGCCTGGACTGACGTCCGCCGCTGAAAAGGGACACATGAAAAACATCATCGTACTTCACTCATATAATCAGGGATATCTATGGACGGATGCGGAAATGGACGGAATCAATTCTGTCCTGAAGCATGATGGTACTGGGGTTGAGCTTCATATCACCTACATGGATGCGAAAAGGATGCGCACCGACGAATCCGATGTACTGCTGCATCGGCTTTTGGCTTCTAAAATGGAGAAAATATGTTTTGACGGGGTCATCGTCTGCGACAATGATGCGTTTGAGTTCGCGCGCAGCCGCAAAGAGGACATTTTCAAGGGCATCCCGGTGGTGTTTTGCGGGATTAATGATTTTTCCAGGGATAAGCTCTCCGGTTGGCCGACATGCACCGGAATTGTCGAAAACCAGGATTACATGGGGGCGTGTGAAATCGGATTTCGCCTCTTCCCGTCAGTGCGGAAGGTTTTTGTAATCTCCGACGATACCACCACGGGCAGGGCTCATTTTGAGGAGATTAAAAAGATTGAATCGAAACTCCCCCGGAAAACCTTCACCTGCTGGAATTTTTCTGCGCATCCCATGTCGGAAACAATGAAGGAGGTTAAAGGACTGGGGCCTGACAGCATGGTTCTTCTGCTCTCGTTCTTCAGGGACGGTGACGGGATAGTATATTCCATGGAAGATGCCGTTGAACAGATAATGAGCGTCGCAAAAGTGCCCGTATTCACGGGGAATGATTCGCGCATAATGTTCGGAGTGCTTGGAGGGAAAGTTGTTGTCGGCAGGGATCAGGGGGCGTATGCGGCAAGCATAATGAAGGAAATACTGAACGGTGCGGCGCTGGCATCAATTCCCGTAAAAACCGATGCACTGACACGGTATTCGTTTGATCACCATGCCCTTCTCCGTTTCGGCATCTCGTTTTCATCTCTTCCCCCGGGCAGCACGATTATCAACAATCCGCCGCCTTTTTACTCGGTGGACAAACCTCTTTTTTATGCAATCCTGACTTCCCTT
>JBAZRS010000217.1:0-6853 GCA_041662825.1 Victivallales bacterium
TGACAGGATGCTTGACCGGGCGGAAATGGTTGGACGTGCGGTAATGCGCTGTCCGGAAATGAAAGGCGTTGACTGCCGTGTGAGCTGGACAGATGACCTGGACAGCGCCCTCGAGGGGGCCGATATGCTGTATATCACGATGGCTATTGAACGCGAACCGAGCGGATACCTGACTACGGAAGCTTCTGTAAGACACGGATTCCTGTGCTCGGATCAGCTTTCAGTCAACGGCGCCTTCCTGGCGGCGCGCGGCGGCGGTCCTATCCTGTCATTCGCCCGGAAAATGGAGAAATATTGCCCTAAGGCGATGATGCTCATCTTTGCGAATCCTGTCGCCGTTTACAGTGCAATGGTCAACAACCATACGAAGATTCGTGCGTTGGGGATCTGCGGAGGCTACCGTAATCACTGCTGGGATCTGCCGCGCATCTGCGGCCGCGACGAATATGATGATTCGATGGATGTCGTCTCCGCAGGTGTCAACCATCTTTCCTTCATATTGCGCGGAGACTGGCGGGGGCGGGGTGTTTTCGATGTCCTGCGCGAGCACCTGACGCCAGACTGGCAGCCGCCTGCGATCACCACCAACACGCGTGTTGAAGCTGTCCAGTTGGGCCTGCGGCAGATGGCGGATCTTTTCCACCGTTACGGCACTACGATATTTTCCACTGAAGGCGACGGTATCGGACATCTCTTTCCCGAAGGCTATTTGAAGCAGCAGAAAGAGCATTTCAAGCCGCTCACGGCGGAACAGCTAAAACAGCACGTCGCAAATGCGAAAACCTCAATTGACGCAAGGTTTGCGAAATTCGCAGCGGAACTTAACCGCAATGACGATTCAATCTGGAATGCTCAGATCAGCAAAAACCCGATGTTCGGACTGGATACTTCGGACCTGTCCATATCTGTCATGGCGGCGCTTGCAGGTCTCGGCAGTTTCAGGATTGCGGCCAGCGCCCCGAACCGCGGCGCCGTTGCAGGTTTCTCCGACCGGATGGCTTTGGAATACACCATGACCATCGACGGTAAAAAGCTTACACCTGAGAAGAACCTTTATGTGCCAGCGCCGTTTTACAGTTTCATAGCCGGACTTTCTGAATTCCAGACTTTGCAGGGGGATGCCATCGCCACTGGTGACCCGCGCATCTTCGCCGACGCCCTGGAAGCTTACCCGGTCAACAGGTTCAGCAGTGATCGCAGGGATTTCTTCCGCGAGGTATTCGACATCTATACCGATATTCCAAAAAGTCTTCAGGAAGGGAAAAACTTTGTAAGGGGATGATGGACGGAGGACGGATGGTCGGATGACAGAGGGCAGAGGACAGAGGACAGAGAAGAAATTCGTTGGAGTTTTTACCATTTCGGATGACGTGGCACAGTTTCAGCGTGTCTAGGCTATTTTGCCGGATTTTCTCAGAAGTAGCACAGGCATTCCTGCCTGTGATTTACAAAGAATAAGAACAGGCGAGACGCCTGTATCACTTTATTTACAGGATGCAAGCAAGTCGGTGGCGTTCCATTTTGTCGGAACGCTGGCAACTTGCCGGCTTTCTTGTTTTTAAGTAACATAGGCTTCAGCCTGTGATTGATTGTGGGGGGATTTGAGCCTTCTTTTCAACGGAGCACGGGTCTTCTGACATGCAGAAAAGTCTGCCGCCATCAAATGCAAAATCAATCACAGGCAGGAATGCCTGTGCTACTTTATGAAATTTTTAAAGAAGTAAATTTGTCCGTCCGGACAAATTAATATGGATTATCTGCTGACAGTTCGCGCTGCGATTTTCGCGGAGCTTACATCGCAGAGGCGCATGATGCCTTCGAGATCTGCTTCGGTCTCGCTCTTGTTCTTCATCCAGCCGCCCTTGAGCCTGGAGGCGAGTTCGATTGAAATGCTTAACGCGTTGCAGCAGTTCCTGACGAACTTCTTCCTGCATTCGTCGGCCTTGTCCGGATCTGCGTCGGTACGGAGCATATGGCAGTCGAATTCCACGACGCCCTTCCAGCCGACCTGGTCGAGCACCCAGAACATCTGGACGGTTTCCTTGAGGCCTTCAGGACCGATGAGAGGCGGGAAGTCATTGTCGAACTGCGCCTTGATCTGGCTTCCGAAATGGAGGAAGAAGAGTTTCTTCATGCTTGTAAGGTAGCCGAGAGCGGCGACCCCGTTCATGAGCGCCATGCTTTCATGCTGGAGAAGTTCCGGATTGACTCCCCAGAATTCGGGCTTCTTGAGTTTTCCGAAAATGAAACCGACCGCATGTCCGGATGTCGGCAGGTACATGTGGCCCCTGGGTTCATTCGGCTTCGGTTCGATTGTCGCACCGATGTAATTCTTGAAATTCTTCGCCTTGATGTAGTCGTAAACATGGTTGAGACCTTCGGCAAGCCAGTCGAAAACCTCATCCCACTTGACGGCTATCGGTACTTCGAAGCCGTCCCTTGCAACCCAGTAGGTGTAATATTTTGCGCCGAAGAAGTTTCCAATCCGGATGGTGCGTTCAACCTTCTTCCTGGCGAGTGCACGCAGTTTCGGATCGGGATTCGTAAGTCCGCCGTTCCGGAACATGGGATTCCCGTGCAGACTGCACGTGGCAGTGTTTACAGAGAGTCCCGCCTTGTCGAGCATCCCCTTGATTTTCCTCAATGTCGCGTAAGTTTCGCTGTTCTTATCGAGATCGTCTTCAGGATGTTTCGGATCCCATGAGACAAGATCGTCATCGTGGAAGCTTGTCGCCTCGATAAGCCCTTCGCCGGCGGCCCAGCAGAGGATTTCAGCGGTTTCAACTGACGATATTGACTTGAGTACCTTTGTGCCGAAAGGATCGGCGAGAGGATTCCCCACGCACCAGAACGGCATCGAACGAAGTGTGACAGGACCCTGATTGAACGCTTTTCTCTTCATTTTGTTTTACTCCTTTTACTTAATGTTAGAGTCTTTCTGTTTTCTATATTCAATGTGGTACAGGCGTCTCGCCTGTTCTTATTCTTTAATAAATTACAGGCGAGACGCCTGTACCACACTCTTTTATTATTTCGAGCCGGCAAGATGCCGGCGTTCCCTGAATCTTGCAGGAAAAATCACAAGTGCTGTCCGCCGTCGACATAGATAACCTGGCCTGTCACCGAATCGCATTCGGCAAGGAAGATGCAGGCCTTGGCGACTTCCTCCGGTGTAGACGCTTTTTTCATGGGCGTCATTGATATCTGTATCTTCATTTTTGAGTTTTCCATGCCGCGTGGAGGAAGCACAGCGCCCGGTGCGATCCCGTTCACCCTGATCCGCGGAGCCCACTGCAACGCGGCGGTCAATGTCGCTTCGGCAAGGGCTTTTTTGGACAGGGTGTATGAGCCGTCGTTAGTGGATGTCTTTGCAATCCTCTGATCCAGAAGATTTATGATGCATCCTTCCTTTATTTTCTGCTCCATGAACATGCGCATCAGTATCAGAGGTGCCCGGAAATTTATATCCATCTGATTTTTCGCGTCAAGCAGCTTTTCAGTGGACAAGGGGCAGGGGATGAAGATTGAAGCATTGTTCACAAGTATGTCTGTTTTTCCAAGGGACGGGATGAGTTTTGCGACAGCATCGAGATCTGACAGTTCACATTTTGACATCCGGTGTCCGACCTTTTCCCCGCCGATCAGTTTAAGAAGTTTGGCGGCTTCCTTTCCGCATTTGTTATAATGGATTACGACCTTTGCCCCGGCTTTTGCAAAGCCGGTGCAGATAGCCCTGCCGATTCTGACGGCGCCCCCCGTTACAAGCACTGTTTTTCCGCTGATGATCATATTTTTAAATCTAATGCACCCGCGTCCATAAGTCAAACAAAAGAGATGCTTCTGCAATTGCCTCATCAGGGAAACTCTTTTCATATGTTTGGGCGGATGTGCTTTCGGGATTAATATTTTCATCATAGATGCTCAGTAGGCACATACAATACTTCATTGCGAAGTTCGCATGGCAGACAGCGAAGCCAAATTATCTTGAGCGGAATAGTTATTGTTATTTTATTAATTGATTATCTCATTAAGTGACGGCGATGATTGGATGGGCACGGCATCAGGCTTTTCTCTTTTCACAGATAAGAGCTTGATGATTTCATCAGACTTATCTGAAATGGCAATATCCAATGCAGTTTTATTAAATTTGTTTTTTATATCTGTCATTGCTCCGTTTTCCAATAGCAGTCTTACAAGTTCAGCATTCTTATATGACACAGCCACCATTAATGCAGTATATCCATCATCTTGTTTGTGAGAATTCAGGTCAATTTTTTTCTCGATTAATAATTTTGCTATCTCATAGGAATTTGGTGATTTCGATTCAATCAGAAACATTAAAGGAGTATAACTTATAGGTTTGCATGTGCTGAAATCAGTACAGCTCTTTATTAAATATTTTACGACCTTGTCATTTTTATTGCAAATTGCAACGGTTAATGGAGTTGCCCCATTTCTATCAGGAATGTTTACATCTGCTCCATTTTTAATCAACAACTCAATCATATCCATATTGTCATCAATGACGGGACGAAATAATGCCGTTTCCCCAAAAGCATGTATTGAATTAATGTCAGCTTTTTGTTCAATAAAATATTTAACCAATATAGTTTTAGCAGAAAGGGCTGCATAGTAAAGACCATGGTTGATGAATTTATTCTTTTCAGATTTAGGAACCTTGATTAATACATTTTGGACTTCCTGTATGTTTCCTCCGCTTATAGCATAATTGAACTCTTCATTCAACGACAATTTAGAGCATCCCGCAAGGGCCAGGCAGGCTATTATTGTGCCAAGTATTCGATATGCTCTTAAATATGTTTTCATATATCAACTGTTATTATGATGAATTCCTCTTCTGAGTAAAGTATCGACTTGTTCTTGGCAATTCAAAGTAAAACACACAAGAAGAATTGCAATATTTTAGTGGAATCAATAAAAGAGGCAATTTTAAAATTGCCTCTTTTGAGCTGATTACTTAAGTTGGAGTTCACGGCTTTAGCGTGTCTAACCTGTTTAATGCTAAGACACCCTAAAGGTGTGAACTCCAACGGGCGTATTGCCGCAACAACTGTTTTTTTGTATTTTGAAATCAGCTCAAATGTCAGAGGGGAAAGTTATCTTTCTGCCTATGTCTTTTTTCTACGGTGTAGGGTTGCCCGTCTCGGGCAAGAAGAATTAAGGAAGAATCTTCGCCGGGATTTATGCGCCTCAGGCGTACGGCGAACGCTACACTGCTCTGCCGCTCTTATGAAATTTGCCTCTGAAGTAGGTCGGGCCTTGGTCGCCTTTGGCGCCGCGCCTCTGGCGGGTAAACTTTCCAGCCCGATAATATGGCGGCCAAGAATGACCGCCCTACTTAAACGGCGAAAGTTTCTTATTGACAAAACTGCGGCTACCGCAGTAGACCGCTGGTGACTGATCACTCGGTCACTTCAGTCCCAGGACATCCTGCATGTTGTAGAGGCCGGGTTTGGCTTTTGAAAGGAAGCGGACGGCTTTCAGTGCGCCTTTGGCGAATGTGTCGCGGCTTGACGCCTTGTGGACTAGTTCTATCCTTTCGCCTTCCGTTGCGAAGATGACGGTGTGGTCGCCTACGACGTCGCCGCCGCGGACCGCATGTATTCCGATTTCATTCTTAGTTCTCTCGCCGACAATGCCATTTCGTCCATGAACTGCATTCTTTTCATAGGAAAGGCCTTTGGCTTTCGCGATCGCCTCTGCGAGGCTGACGGCTGTTCCGCTCGGGGCGTCCTTCTTCTTGTTGTGGTGCATTTCCACGATTTCCACGTCATAGTCGTCTCCGAGGGTTCTTGCGACTTTCGCACAGAGGTCGAAAAGGAGGTTCACGCCGACACTCATGTTTGAGGCCTGGACGATGCGTCCGCCCTTTTCTGCAAGGTCCGCAAGGGCTTTCTTGTCTTCGGCCGTAAGTGCGGTCTTGCCGATGACAATGGTCGCGCCCGCCTCAGTTGCGAGTTTCGCATTCTCAATGACCGGGCCGGTGCTGAAATCAATTACGGCATCCGCGTTTTTCAGGAGCGGCTTTATGTCAGAGCTTATTTCAACGCCGCAGTTATCGAGTCCAGCCAGCATGCCGGCATCCTTGCCGATGAAAGGGCATCCGGCGAATTCGGTGGCGCCTACAAGCTTCATGTCCTTCGATTTCAGAACGCAGGATACAAGGTGCCTTCCCATTCGGCCGGCGGCTCCGGAAACAATTACTTTTATCATTTATACACTCCTGATTTATTTGAGCTGATTGTGTGCCTGGGATCGCCGCCACCTTGGCGGCATTCTCTTATAATGTGATACAGGCGTCTCGCCTGTTCTTATTTCTTCCGAGATTCACTTTATTAAGGCACAGGCGAGACGCCTGTACCACATTCTTAAATTAGGCGGCCTGAGGGCCGCAACTTTAAATGCTCAAAGAAAAGAACAGCCCTTACGGGCTTAACTACTAACGAATTCCAAATCTTGTTATTTGTTTGTAGTTAATGCCGTAAGGCATGTTCTTAGATTTTCTTGATTGCTTCTTCGCAACATTGAAATTCCTATACCTGAATTTACAGTTACCTCATTTAAATTTGAGTACCGACTTGTCGTAATCCTTGGGCGCCTGATATCCGAGCAGTTCTATGCAGGTCGCGGCAAGTGAGCTTATTCCAAGCCCCTCGTTCAGAGCACTGTCATATTCGCCTTTTGATTCAGGATCATAGATGATGCATGGCACAGGATTAAGGGAATGCGCCGTTTTGCGCTGCGGCTGTCCGACTTTGTCCAGTTTGATTTTTCCGGTTTTCTCGTCGTGTTCGTACATGTCGTCTGCATTTCCGTGATCGGCGCTGATGAG
>JBAZRS010000217.1:6863-8102 GCA_041662825.1 Victivallales bacterium
TCCTCCGGATTTCTGGACGGCCTCCATGACTCTTGCGATGCAGATGTCAAGGGAGCCCATGGCGACAAGGACGGCATCGTAAATCCCGGTGTGCCCGACCATGTCTCCGTTCGGGTAGTTCAGTCTGATGAAATTGTATTTGCCGCCGAGGACCGCTTCACAGACCTTGTCCGTTATTTCCGCGCATTTCATCCAGGGACGCTGTTCGAAAGGCACGATGTCCGAGGTGATTTCAATGTAGGTTTCGAGTTTCTTGTTGAAATAACCCGAGCGGTTGCCGTTGAAGAAATAAGTGACATGCCCGAACTTCTGGGTTTCGCTTATCGCCATCTGCGTGAGTCCTGTCGCGGACACATATTCACCCATTGTCCTTTCGATGGCGGGGGGCTCGACGAGATATTTTTTAGGGACTTTGAGATCCCCGTCGTACTGCATCATGCCGGCATATACGACCTTGGGTCTCGGTGAACGGTCGAACTTGTCGAAGCTGTCCTCTTCGAAGGCGGCGGTTATCTCAATGGACCTGTCGCCCCTGAAATTGAAGAAGACGACGGAGTCTCCGTCCCTTACCGCCCCGACCGGAGTTTTGCCGTCATCGGAAATCACGAAAGGCGGAAGGTCCTGGTCGATCACCTTCGCCTCTTTGCGGAAAGTCTCGATTGCGTCTTTCGCAGTCTTGAAGAACCGGCCTTTTCCGTGGACATGGACATCCCAGCCCTTGCGGACCATGTCCCAGTTCGCCTGATAGCGGTCCATTGTGATCTGCATGCGTCCGCCGCCCGAGGCGATGCGGAAGTCGCAGCCGTCGGCGTTGAGTTTTTTCAGATATGCCTCGAACGGTTCAATGTAGTCCAGAGCTGAAGTTTCCGGAACGTCGCGTCCGTCAAGAAGCGGGTGAATCCTTATCTTCTTTACCCCTTCCTTCTTGGCCTCCTCGATCATGGCCTTGAGATGGTCGATGTGGCTGTGTACGTTTCCATCGGAGAAAAGCCCGATGAAATGGAGTGTCGACTTGTTTTTCTGGCAGTTCGATATCAGATCCTTCCAGACGGCCCCCTTGAACATGCTTCCGGTTGCAATCGCATCGTTCACAAGCATGGCGCCCTGGGAGAAGACTCTTCCGCAGCCGATGGCGTTGTGCCCGACCTCGCTGTTGCCCATGTCCGCATCGCTCGGAAGGCCGACAGCGGTCCCGTGCGCCTTGAGGCGGGTGTGCGGGACGGGCGAGGTGAGTTTGTC
>JBAZRS010000218.1:0-8092 GCA_041662825.1 Victivallales bacterium
TTACAGAATCAACGACAGCGAGTTTTTCATTGTCGTCAACGCGGGTACGCGGGATACCGACGCCGCCCGGTTCAGAGAACGCCTCCCCAAAGACGTGTCATTCGCCGACGAGTCGGATGCGACCGCGAAAATAGACCTTCAGGGTCCGGAGAGCGCCGATGTTTTGATATCGCTGGGACTGGCAAAGGAAAGCCTTCCTTCCTATTACCGCTGGATCAGAACACAGATATCCGGGATCCCATGCCTGCTCAGCAGAACAGGCTACACCGGGGAACTGGGGTTTGAAATTTATTTTTCCGCAGATAAATCGGAAACCCTGTGGAATATTCTGCTTGAACAGAAGAATGTAAAGCCGGTTGGACTCGGGGCGCGCGACACCTTGCGCCTCGAAATGGGATATCCGCTCTACGGACATGAACTCAACCTTGAAACCACTCCGGTTGAGGCGGGATTCGCCCAGATGCTGAAACTCGGTGAAAAACGCGATTTCACAGGTGCGGAAGCGCTGCGGACTTCGCATCCTAAAAAGAGACTTGTCGGAATAGAGCTGGACGGCCGTCGCGCGGCAAGAGAGGGAACGCCCGTATTCATTTCAGGCGTGGAATCCGGAAGAATCAGTTCGGGGACATATTCCCCGTCGCTCGAAAAGGCGATTGCGCTTGCATATCTGAACGGCGGAACTGAAATAAGCGCCGGCACCGAAGTGGAACTTGTCACAGACAAATTCAGGCTGACCGGGAAAACGACAACTGTGCCGTTCTATAAAAACGGAACTGCGAGAAAACAGTGAAATTTATTCAAAATAATAATCATGCGCTCTGTTATTTTGTCAAAAACAAATTATATAAAAATAGTTCCTATTTGAAATTCAGGAGGTATAAATGAAGAAATACACGAAAGAACATGAGTGGGTGGAGATGAAAGGCGTTGAGGCAATCGTCGGCATAACCGCCCATGCCGCCAAAGAACTTGGCGACATAACATTTGTTGAAATGCCGCCCAAGGGAACAGATCTGATAGTCGGCGACGTTCTCGGGACAATTGAATCTATCAAGGCGGCTTCCGATATTTACGCCCCCATAAGCGGCACTGTATCCAGCATAAACAGGGAACTTGACGATGATCCGGGAATAGTCAACAGCTCTCCAGAGGAAAAAGGGTGGATCTGCAAACTCGACAACATAGACCTCGTCGAACTGGAAGATCTCATGACACAAGAGCAGTATGAAAAATATCTGAAGGAATCTGCAAAGAAATAATCAGGGGAGAACTTTCCGTGCCTTATATTCCGAATACAGACGCCGACGTAAAGGAAATGCTTCAGGCGGTGAACTGTAAAAGCCTTGAGGAACTTTGGAGAAAAGCCCAGATAAAAGATGAGCCTCCAGCCCTGGAAAACATTCTCCCTGGCAAATCGGAATATGAAGTCACGCTTCACCTCAACGCCCTGGCTTCCCAGAACGCCACAAACCTGGTGAATTTCGTAGGAAGCGGATATTATGACCATCTCATACCCGCCGCAGTGGGCGCACTGACAGGACGTTCCGAATTTTATACGGCCTATACCCCATACCAGCCCGAAGCGTCCCAGGGAACCCTCAGGCCATATACGAGTTCCAGTCCGCAATATGCAGGCTTACTTCAATGCCCATGGCGAATGCTTCCCTATACGACGGGGGAACAGCCCTTTTCGAGGCCATGATGATGGCTGTCAGGATAACTTCACGACGGCAGGCCGTCATTTCAGGCGCCGTTTCCCCGATCTTCCGCGAAATGATAAAATGTTACAGCGGCAACCTTGACGTCGAACTTGTCGAAGTGCCAGTAAAGCATTCCAGAACAGATTCCGCCCAGAGCGCTCTGATAGACGCAGTGACCGATAAGACTGCATGCATCCTCGTCCAGTATCCGAATGTTTTCGGGACTGTCGAGGAATGGACCGACACCGTTGACAAAATTCACCAGAAGGGCGCACTCGCCGTATGCTCCGCATACCCGATAGCCCTCGCAATGCTGAAAACCCCCGGTGAAATGGGTTTTGACATTGTAACCGGAGAAGGGCAGAGCCTCGGAATCCCTCTTAGTTTTGGCGGACCGTATCTCGGATTCATGGCTGTCAAGGAACAATATGTCCGCAAAATGCCCGGAAGAATTGTCGGAAGGACGGTTGACCTGGACGGAAAGCAGGGATTCGTGCTGACACTCCAGGCGCGCGAACAGCACATCCGCCGCGAACACGCCATGTCGAATATCTGCACAAACGAAAGCCTTTGCGCCCTGACCGCGCTGGTTTACCTGACCTGCGTGGGCAAGGAGGGGCTTTTTCAGGTTGCAAACCTCTGCGCCTCAAAGGCGAATTTCGCAAGGGATCTCCTCCTCCAGATCAAGGGGGTCGAAGCCGTAGGTGAAAAAGCCTTCTTCAATGAATTTGTCATTAAACTTCCTGCAGACTCCTCAGAAACTGTAGGCAAACTGATAGACAAGGGTTTTGCCGGCGGATTCCCGCTCGGGAGATACTATCATGACAGGAAAAACCAGTTGCTTATAGCAGTGACGGAGAAAAGGACCCGCGAAGAGATCAAGTCATTTGCAAACGCTATGGAGGCAGTACTGTGGAGCTGATTTACTCAAAAGGCAAGGCTGGACGGCGCGGTTCATCGCTTCCGGAACTCGATGTTCCCGATTCAAACGCCATCCCATGCGAACTTCGCAGGAAGAAAGCCGCCGCGATGCCGGAAGTCTCGGAACTGGAAGCCGTAAGGCATTTCACCCTTTTAAGCAGGAGAAACATGGGGGTCGACTCCAATTTCTATCCACTCGGCTCCTGCACAATGAAGTACAATCCCAAGTTCCATGAGAAAATAGCCTCGATGCCCGGATTCGCCGACCTTCACCCCCTTCTCCCCCAGCTGAGACGAGGCGGAGCCCTCACGCAGGGAGCCCTCGCAGTCATCTACGAAACGGAACGGATGCTCAGCGAACTTCTCGGTTTTGCCCATTGCACCATGCAGCCGCTCGCAGGCGCACACGGCGAACTCACCGGCGTTATGCTGATCGCAGCCTACCACAAGGCGCAGAAAGATCCCAAGCGGAAAATCATGCTGATCCCCGACGCAGCCCACGGGACAAATCCAGCCAGCGCGGCGATGGCGGGTTTTGAAACTCTGACAATTCCCTCCGATGCCGAAGGCAATGTCGACCTCAAGGCGCTTGAAAACGCCCTCAACGATAATATCGCCGGAATAATGCTGACCTGTCCCAACACTCTCGGCCTTTTCGATCCCAACGTGAAGGAGATCTGCGAACTTGTCCACAGGGCGGGCGGACTTGCCTACTGTGACGGCGCGAATTTCAATGCCATTGTCGGCAGGTTGCGTCCGGGAGATCTCGGTTTCGACGTGATGCATGTCAACCTCCACAAGACTTTCTCAACCCCGCACGGTTCCGGAGGCCCCGGTTCAGGCCCCGTCGGCGTTTGCGATAAACTCGTCCCGTACCTCCCCATTTCAAAAGTCGTCAAAAGAAGTGACGGCACATACGCACTTGACTACGCCCACAGGGAGTCAATCGGCTACATCGCCCCGTTCTACGGAAACTTCGGAATCATCCTCAGGGCGTACGCATATCTCACGACACTCGGCAGGGACGGACTCAAGAGGGTCAGTGAAAACGCCGTCCTCAACGCGAACTACATCCGGGTTAAACTTGCGCCGTATTATGACCAGCAGTATCCCGGCTACTGCATGCACGAGTGCGTCTTCTCCGCAACACGCCAGACTGAAAAAGGCGTTCACGCCCTCGATATCGCAAAGGCCCTGGTCGACAGGGGCATCCATCCTCCGACAATTTACTTTCCCATGATTGTCAAGGAAGCCCTGATGATCGAGCCGACGGAAACCGAGTCCAAGGAGGACATTGACAAATTCATCCAGGTGATGATCGATATTGCGAAACTCGCAGACGATAATCCCGGAGAAATCAACAAATGTCCGGTGACAATGCCCATCAGGCGCCTTAACGAACTCCAGGCCGCAAGAAAACTCGATCTCGCATCCCTGGAATAAAAAATGTAGCACAGGCATCTTGCCTGTGATCTCAAGTAAGTTTCCTACAAAATCATATTGTCTCTTATAAAGAGATAATACTGGCTTGTTTTATCTTTATTTTAGAGATATATTCTCCCCATGAAACAATTAATAGCACAACTCATTGACGATTTCCATGAAAGGGAACTTCCTGAACTTTCAGACAGGGAACAGACGCTTTCCGAATTAAAGAATAAGGCCAATGTGGTTATCGGGATGAGACGCACCGGAAAGACATTCTACTGTTTTCAGAGAATTAAAAAACTCATGTCCTCCGGAACTCCACTCACCCAAATCCTGTATTTGAATTTTGAAGATGACCGGCTTTTGGATTTTTCAGTGAAAGATTTCCAGTCGATTCTTGATGTCTATTACGGCAAATATCCGACCAACCGCAATGTCAAATGCCATTTCTTCTTTGATGAAATACAGAGGGTTGACCGCTGGGAAATGTTTATCAGGCGCCTGCTGGACTCTGAAAACGCCCAGATATGCCTTACCGGTTCCTCATCAAAACTTCTCAGCACGGAAATTGCCACGACTCTGAGGGGCAGATCGATAACAACTGAAATCTTTCCTTTCAGTTTTAAAGAGTTCATCAGACACCACGGATTATTTGAGACGGTGCCTGCCAGCTTCGGCTCCAACACCTCCTCCATACTGCGGAAAGCGATTTCCGATTATCTTGAAATAGGCGGATTCCCGGAAATACAGCCGCTTGAAAAGAACCTTCGTGCTGAAATCCTGCAGGGATATATCGGATCCGTGCTGCTGAAAGATGTTGTAGAAAGGCATAAGGTCGGAAATATCATTGTCCTGAAGCATCTAGTGAACAGCATCATGAATTCTCCATGTTCGCAATTCAGCGTCAACAAGTTCTACAATACGCTGAGAAGCATGTCAGTAAAATGCACCAAAAACAACATCTATGAATATCTTGATCATCTGCTGGATGCGTATCTGTTCTACCGTGTGCCGCTTCATACACGCTCAGCGAAGGCGCGCATGGTGAATCCGTCCAAAATATATGTGGTCGATACCGGACTGCTCAATACAATGACGTTTCGCAATTCATCAAACCGAGGGCATTTGCTGGAGAACATGGTGTTCATGCACCTGCGCCTTAACGGCTTTGAAATTGAGTACGTCATATCGAGCAAAGGTTATGAAACGGACTTTTTCACAAGACATCCTGTAACCGGAGAGACCATGCTGCTGCAAGTCTGCTGGGATATTACCGATGAAGACACTTTTGCCCGCGAACTTAGAGGCTTGAAAAGTGCAATGACGGAACTCGGCATCGATAAAGGCCGAATAATTACCTGGGATGACGAAAAGACACTTGAAGGAAACATCCCTGTCATCCCCGTCTGGAAATGGCTCCTCGGCTGAATAATTGAGTCTCCGTACGACAAACTTATTCGCCTGCAAATGAAAACCCCTGGAATTGAAACAGCTTCGTAGCTAGACGTTGCTCGAAAAGGTATAATAAGAACACCCCTTACGGGGTTAACTACCAACAAAAACTTTGAATTTGAGGCGAATACGTTTGTAGTCAAGCTCGTAAGAGCTGTTCCAAAAAACCTTTTCGAGCAGGCTCTAGTTAATATAGGGAGACTTGACCCGATTCCACCCATTATCTTAGTAATGCGTCAGTCTTACTGCAAGGACAATTATTCTTAGGTAGGGACAGTTCGCCGAACTGTCCGCTTTCTAGGCGGACGCCTCGGCGAGGCGTCCCTACCTGATAAGATAAAGACTCCTATATTACACACGGCGCAAATGTTGCCAACTTGGGGTTTTCCGCTTAAGTAACTCGGGTCTATCTGACCCGAGGGTCGCGGGTCAAATAGACCCGCGCTACTTTTAACTGGCCCTTAACTTGTTGACATTCATGCATAACTCAGTAATATCTCATTTTGAGGCTCCTCCTGAGGGGCGTGGTTACTGACGCATTTCTTATCTTACAAAATAATCTCCTGCCTTAATTTACCAGGACGTATAATGTCCTATACCCAATTGTATTATTAAGATAAAACAAAACAATGGGAGAAGTTATGAGTCGAGAGATTTTCCTTTCGCAGAACAATTATCTGAATGGACTGAAATGCCTGAAATACGCCTGGCACTATAAATACCGCAAAGATGCCATGCCGGCGTATCCGGAAGCGACCGAGCGAGTGTTTGATTACGGACACATGATTGGCGCAAAGGCCAGGGAACTCTATCCTGACGGAATACTTGCATGCGAGAAGGAAAAGCCGTTTGGTGAACAGTTGGCGTATTGCCAGGAACTTCTGAAAAAGAGGGTTCCTCTTTTCGAATGCGGGCTCATCTTCAACAGTGCATATGCGCAATCTGACATACTGATCCCTGCCGAGAATGGATGTTGGGAGTTCATCGAAGTCAAATCTGGAAGGGGGATCGCGGATGTCAACTACCACGATGTCGCTTTTCAACGCTACGTATATATAAATGCAGGTTTGGACATCGTCCGTTGCCACATCATGCATGTTACGCCCGGCTCAAAGGCTGGATACGGTTGCAATCCCAATGAAATATTCACAAGAGTCGATGTTACGGATTCCCTCACTGGGTATTCTGCGATTGTAGAAGAGAAGGTCAGGGAGATCAGAAATGTCCTGGCGATGAAAGAGCCTCCTGAAACAGTTCCCGGGAAACAATGTAACACCCCGTACCGCTGCAAGATGTACGATGCCTGCAAGAACAATGGCGAAGGGGCGGCAATATGACGATAACAGTCTTAGGCAGTGGAAGCAAGGGCAATTCAATTGTCATACAGCACGGAAAAAGCGCGATAATGGTAGATGCCGGCTTCAAGCTTGAGGAGATGCTCCAGAAGATGGAGAAAGCCAATATATCTGTCAACTCGATTATGGCACTGTTCATCACCCACGGACATGCCGATCATACAGTTGGCATCTCGGACTTGAGCAGGCACGCTTCAATTCCGGTCTATATGACTGATGACCTGTTTCTCTCTGCCACAGGAGGATCCGGCAAACCCGATTCCAGAGCATGGCTTGATTTGAGCAGAAGCAAGGCAGTGCTCTTCTCAGCAAGGGACAGATTTAAAATTGCCGGTTTCGAAGTCACCCCTGTTCCCGTGTCACATGATTCCGTCTCGCCTGTCGGATTCATAGTAGAGGCTGGAGGAATAAAACTGTCCATTGTGATCGATGCCGGGGACATATCCAGCCAGAGTAAGGACGCTATGAGGAACAGCGATGTCATAATGATTGAAAGCAATTATGATCCGGAAATGCTGAGGAATTCTCAGCGACCTTTCTTCCTTAAGAGGAGGATATCCGGTCCAAAGGGACATCTCAGCAACGAAAAAAGCGCAGATATAGTCTCCGAGATCCTTTCCGAGAGGACAAAAGATCTCGTGCTCCTGCACTTGAGCGGGAAATGTAATACACCTGAACTGGCCAGAAAGGCGGCTTTGGACAGGAATCCCGCAATAAAAGATGGGATCGTAAACCTCCATATCTCAGACCAGGACGAAGCAATAAGGATATGTATCTCATCAAATCGTGAAAAGGAATGAAATCACCGTATGAAACAAGATAAACAGGACAAGTCGGAACTAAGGAAACTATGCGCCGAAATCTATTTGCGTAACATGATTTCCAGATTCAGGGACATCAATCTTGCCACCCACGGCAAAGCGATTACGCCATTTGTTGGAATATTCTGGATGGACTTGCAGAAATTGAAGGTCTATTCCGACAAAACCCCCTTGGGAGACGCCGAGGATTATGGGAACTTCAAAGTCCATAGAAGAAGCCATTATGACACATGGGGGAATACTGTCCTCATGAATCCGAAGTGGAAAGGTATGGAATATGAGGATATCCCACGTGGGCGCGTTGTCTTTGAAAGGAATTTGAAGAAGTCCAGATTCCAAGTTTATCTATGCCCCTCATGCAAAGATAGCGTTGGGATCAAAGCGGAAATAATAAGAGAGTTCAAACTCCCTGAGG
>JBAZRS010000219.1:0-8075 GCA_041662825.1 Victivallales bacterium
GGCTACCGCCCCAAATACAACTACACGCTAAACTGAGGTAATTATCATGAGACTCGAAGGAAAGAAAGCTCTCGTAACCGGCGCCGCCAGGGGTATCGGCCGCGCCATAGCCTTGGCCTTTGCAAAAGAGGGCGCCGACGTAGCCATCACCGCCAGGGACATGGAACTTCTCCGCCCCCTCGCGGTCGAGATCCAGGCATTGGGCCGCAAAGCCCATTGCATGGTCTGGGACGTCACCGACACCCCCAGCATCGAGGCGCGTCTCATAGAAGTCCGCGACGCCCTCGGAGGCCTAGACATCCTCGTCAACAACGCCGGAGTTGTCGGCCTCCCCAAAAACCATCCCTACCAAACGCCCGAGGCCGCCTACGACTATGTCATGGACATCAACCTCAAGGCGCTCTACCTGGTCTGCCAGGCAGTCGTGCCGATGTTTAAGGCACAAAAGGGTGGTGTCATCATCAATCTCGGCTCCGACGCCGGGCATCGCGGTGCCCCCAACCCCTACTGCATATCTAAATGGGGGGTGGTCGGCTTCACCAAAGGCCTCTCGCAAAGTGTCGCCAAGGATGGCATACGAGTCAACGCCGTCTCCCCCGGTCCGGTCGCCACCCGCATGATGGGCTGTCCGGAGGGCAAACCAGCGGAGTGTGCATCGCTCCCCCAGGGCCGCTACTCATACCCTGAAGAAGTGGCCTCCGTTGTCGTCTTCCTCGCCTCCGATGACGCCAAGGCCGTCCATGCCCAGTCCATAGTCCTGAACACCGCCAACTCTTGAATTTGCTCAAATGAAAAATACCATTAAGTGTGATTCACCTGACTATATCGAAACCGGAGGCAGGAGTTTTCGTCCGTTGAGAATCGTTAGCCATCAACCCGCCAATACATTCACTGAGGGGACACCGATCGGGAACGGCCAGTTGGGCGCGACGATTTTCGGAAATGTCGGAGCCGAACGCCTTGGGCTGAATGATGTTACACTGTGGTCGGGCGAGCCGTCCGACTGGAACAACCCCGATGCGAAAGTTGCGCTGCCCGAAATCCGCCGCCTCCTATTCGACGGCAAAATCAAAGAGGCTGAAATGCTCTGCCGCCGCTTGCAGGGTCCTTACGCCCAGGCTTACATGCCCATGGGCAACCTTATGATTTGTTTCGAGCACGCATCGGTTCAAGGTTGGGGGCAAGGTGGTCCAGTTTTGCGCGGAGGTTCAGGTGCATCAGCCTATCTGCGCGAATTGGATCTGCGCACGGCTGTGGCGACGGTCGAATACGGGTTCGGAGCGGTGCGTTACAAGCGCGAATATTTCGCCTCCAACCCCGGCCAGGTCATCGCGATCCGTTTTTCGGCCAGCGCCGCCGGACGCATGAGTTTCCTGGCCAGGATGGACAGTCTATTGCGCTATCTGACCTTGGTGGAAGATTCCACATTTATCCTGCGCGGCAAGGCGCCACGGCATGCCGAACCAAACTACGAGGATGTCGATCCCGCAATCTTATATGCCGATGACGAAACGGGTCCGGGCATGAATTTCGAATGCCATCTCCGGGCGATTGTCCGGGGCGGCAGGACCTGGACCGATCACGACGGGGTACACGTGCAAGGCGCCGATGAGGTCATGCTCCTCGTGAGTGCTGCTACAAGTTTTGCCGGCTACGACAAATCACCGAGCCGAGAGGGCATAGATCCCCGTCCGGTGGCTCGCGCCCGGCTTGATGCCGCGGCAAAGCAGACCTTTGATCAGTTGCAAGATACGCACATCAGGGATTATCAGGCCTTGTTCAACAGGGTAGACCTGCACCTAGAGGGTTCAATTTCAGACCCGATTCCTGCCGAAATCGGGTTCAGTCCAATGCCCCCCAGCACGGCACCGGAAGCGATCGCACTCGGTTATCAGTATAGCCGCTACAGAACAATCTCCGCCTCGCGGCCGGGCGGACAGCCGTTGACGCTCTGCGGCGGCATGTGGAATGAGTCGGTGCGCCCGCCTTGGAGCTTCAACTATACCATAAATGAAAATTTGCAAAAGCATTACTCCGGCGTTGAAGTCGCCAATCTGAGCGAATGCGCGGAACCCTATATCGATCTCATGCGAGGGCTTGCCGTCAACGGCCGGAAAACAGCGGAAGTAAATTACGGGCTGCCCGGCTGGCTGGCACACCACAACACTGACCTTTGGCGCCATACCGGGGCTGTCGGCCGCTATGGCGAAGGCAGACCGACCTGGGCATGTTTCCAGTTGGGCGGGGCCTGGCTCTGCGAGAACCTGTACAATCACTATTTGTTCAATGGAGACCAGGCCTTTCTGCGCGATACCGCCTATCCGATCCTCAAGGGTGCGTCCGAGTTTGCCCTGGCCTGGCTGGTAGAGGATCCCAAGACCGGTTACCTGGTCACGGCCCCATCCACATCTCCGGAAAACGAATATCTGCTGCCGGACGGGCAGCGCGCCGCCGTCACCATTGGCAGCGCGATTGACATATCGCTTATCTGGGAACTCTTCAAGAACACGATCGCCGCCGCACACACGCTAGGCATCGATGAAGATTTCCAGCGGCAACTTGAACAGGCGCAGGCGCGTTTGCAGCCGCTGAAGATTGGCAGCCATGGGCGGATCCTGGAATGGTATGGCGAGTATCCCGAGGCCATGCCCGACCACCACCACGCCTCCCTGCTTGTGGGGCTGGCTTGGGGCACGCGTATCACGCGGCGCGGCACACCGGAGCTCTTCGCGGCCGCCCGCAGAACACTGGAAATACGCGGCACAGGCGGCATCCTTCCGTGCAAGTTGAGCATGTGTGCGCGCCTCGAGGACGGCGAGTTGTGTTATCGCTTCCTCGACACCTCGCTGAATATGGCTGAACTCTTCCTGCAGAGCCGTTATGGCGAAATCCATTTTCTGCCCGCACTGCCCAATGCATGGCCCACAGGTTATGTGAAAGGCTTGAAAGCATGCGGCAGTTATGTTGTCGATGTGGAGTGGCGCGAAGGCCGGATATTGAAAGGGACAATCCACGCCAAATTCGATGGCAGATGCCGCGTACGCGCCGATGCATCAGTTGACTCTGTCACATCCGACGGCCAGCGTATATCCCATTCCATCCCGGAGGAAAACGTTGCTAAATTCGATGTCCAAGCCGGCCGGACTTATGAGCTGTCTCTAAAATAAAACTTGAAATAGTGACAAAAAAGATGAAGTCATAAAAAGCCTTCACTGAATAAAAAGGATGTAAAGATGAAGAGCACAAACAAGATTACATATGCCGACAACTGGACGTTGTTCGCCCCCTTCGTGAAGGAGGACGGCGTCCCGACGGCGAAGGATCTCACACGAATACCGCTGGAGCTGGTCTTGAACGGCAAGACGGCGCGCCCACAGACGATCCCCGGAAGCGAGCGCCTGGATCTCGTCCCCTTCCTCGGCGACTCCGCGAACGGACTGACGGCGTTCGTGTATGTCGAGTTAAGCTCCGACCAGGACGGTGAAGCGGTCATAGGCATCGGCGCAGACTGGTGGTTCCAGGCGTGGGTTGACGGCAAACCGCTGGGCAACACACTGGCGACGGGAAACGGGCGCAACCCTGTAAGCTCAGCCGACCATGTGTGCCACATCGAACTCTGCAAAGGACGCCATCTGCTGGCGATCCGCTTCATCAGCGGCAGCGGGGGTAGCGTCCTGTCCGTCGGTGATCCGGCAGAGGGACTGCGTCAGCGCGCGGAGGAGCAGAACCGCGCGGAACAAGAGGCCCTGCGGCGTCTCGCATGCCTCCCGGACAACTTACCGCCGTCCCGTTCCCTTGACATTCCCGGCCTGCCAGAGCCCCTCGCTCTGGGGTTGACGCCAGCGCAAAGACATCTGCGACGCGAGTGCCTCGTCTACCCTCTCCGCGAATCTTTTCGCAAAGGGTTGGGCATGTCACCCGAGCTGACGCTGATTGACGCCGAGGCCTGGGCGACACACACCGAGCAGGAGCCCTGGATAGTATGGAAGGCCAGAAAATTCGCCGCCCGGATGCGTGGTGTCCTCCCATCGATTGACGCCTGCGAGCATGTCCTGGGCAAGCCTTCCTGTCTGGAATACGGTGACAAAGAGGCCAAGAGCGTCAGTCTGGCTCGGGAAAAACTCACGATTAGCATGCCTCCCCATCCCGGCGGCGACAACGGCCATTTTCATCCTGACTACGAGACCGTCCTAGCCGTGGGTGTCGGTGGTTTGCTGGAGCGGATCCGCGGTTACTTGACCGCTCTGCGCCTCGACGACTCCCGCCGCGACTTCTATTTCGCCTGCGAGACGGCCATGCTGGGTTTTGGGGATTACATCCGCAGGATGGCTGCCGCCTGCGAGGCGAACGCCACGGCAAAGCCCGGAGAAAGTGCCCATTGGATGAAAATGGCGGGCGTCTGCGCGCATGTCGCCTCGGAACCGCCGCGCACGTTCCACGAGGCGTTGCAACTGATGCAGTTCGTCCTCTTCGCCGTCTGGGTGGGCGAGGATCATTCGCAGACCAGTTTCGGACGCCTTGACCAGATACTGTATCCTTTCTACCGCCGCGACCTGGTAGCTGGCGGCATAACGTCGCAGGAGGCCTTCGAGCTGCTCTGTGACGCCTACATCCAGAACAACCGCATGCAGCCGGCCGGAGGTGCGATCGCAGTGATCGTCGGCGGCAGCGACGCTGAAGGGAACGACCTGACCAACCCACTGACCTACCTCTGTCTCGCCGCACGCGAGGCGACGCGGCTGGTCTATCCGACGGTGGCGATCGCATGGCACAGAAAAAGTCCCAGAGAGCTAATGGATTTCGCTGTGGGGATGCTGGCCGCAGGCGTCGGAGATCCGGCATTCTTCAACGATGAGCTCATCTCTGCAGGGCTGCAGGCGCACGGCGCGAGCAGAGCCGACTCCCACAACTTCATGAACTCGACCTGTGTCGAGATGAAGGTGGTCGGAGCCTCGAACATCTGGGTCACCGCCCCCTACTTCAACTGCCCATCGCACTTGTTGGAGGTCATGCGCAAGGCCGAGGATGGCGACGAGCCCGCCGACTTCCCGTCGTTCTGCGTCCGGCTCCGCGACCGGTTCGCCGAAGTGGTGGCTAACGCCGCGCGTGAGATGGAGGAGACCTGGAAACGCCGTGCCCAAACCGGTCTCCAGCCTTTCGCCAGCTGCGTGATACGCGACTGCCTCGAGCGCGGACTCGACTTCGACCAGGGCGGCGCCCGCTACAACTGGGTCGAGAACTCCTTCGTCGGCCTGGCAAACCTAGTGGACGGCCTCCTAGCCATCAAAGAACTGGTCTATGAGCGCAAGGAACTGACCTTGGCCAAGTTCCACAGCATCCTTCGCAATGATTACCGTGGACACGAAGCCTTCCTGAGCAAAGTGCTCAACGGCCTAGACAAGTATGGAAACAACCTTGAAACTGCCGATCGACTGGCCGGGGAATGGACGCAATTCCTCATGGACACTACCGAAAGCAACACCGTGGGCGGACACCGCTACGTCCCGGGCTTCTTCTGCTGGGTGATGCACGAGCGGCTTGGCTCCATGACCGGTGCCACGCCCGATGGACGTCGGGCCGGCAAGCCGTTCGCCGACGGCGCCGGACCCGCCCAAGGCCGGGAGCATTGCGGCCCGACATCGGCGGTGCTGTCAACCACCAGTTGGTCGCATTTTCGAGCCATGGGCGGAGTGGTGCACAACCTCAAATTTTCGCCAAAGGTTTTCGCTGACCAACAAGGCCGCGACGGTGCCAAGGCCGTCATCGAAACCTATCTCAAACGCGGCGGCCTCGAAATCCAGGTCAACGTCGTGGGCCCAGATGCGCTCAAGGAGGCGCAACGGCATCCGGAACTTCACCCCGACCTAATCGTACGGGTGGCCGGTTACTCCGACTATTTCGTCAATCTGACCACGAACATGCAGGAAGAGGTCATTGCCCGAACGGAGTTCAACCGCTAGCCTTAGGGACAATATGCATAACGGGAAATTGGAACGCCACCACCTTGGTGGCTCTTAAGCTGCCGGCAGGGGTGCCGGCGTTCCGTTTTGAAATTCCAATACGTTAAAATAATAATTTCAGGAGAATTGACGGCATGAACAAGTTAGAACTATGCAAAAAGTTGGCCGGAATTCCACTGCCAAAAGCTTCGGTCAGTTTTAAGTCCGAAGACAAGGATTTGGAAAAACTGATGGAGAAGGCCGAGGGCTTGGCAAAGGCGAATATCATCCAATTTTCGCCTGACATGCAGGCGCTCATCGAGGGCGGCGGATATTCAAGTGTCTATACTGAGACGCAGCCGATGGGCGGCGAGATGTATGCCAAACGCAATCCGCGAGTGGCGTTGAACAACCAGTTGCTTTTCATGCTCTGTCAGCGTGCCGACGGGCGGCTGCCGGGCCGTGTGATTTCTCTCTCGCAGAAGGATCTTTCCGGTTGGAAAAACGATCCCGTCTACATGTATTCCTCCGGTGAATGGGAATCTTTGGGGCTCTTGGCCGATTTTGGTCAGTTGCAGGGCAACGCCTTCCCTTATCCGGCATTCAAAATGTATTATTTGGCGGGCAAGCCGGAAGGCTACCTGCAAATGCTGGCCGAGTGTCTTGAGACATTCGACGCCTATCTCTGGCGGACCCGCAATCCGGACGGCGAAGGCGTACTCCAGTCATGGTGCGTATGGGACACAGGCGAAGATCACTGCTATCGCTTCGGCGGCTCACCCAACCGCTGGCCTCACGATTACCCGCCCGCAGGCGAACACACTCCAAGTCAATCCGATCCGGGGGACAGGGAGCGCTACTACCAATGGAGTTCCCAGCGGGAACTGACTGAAAAAATCAGAGTTCCCCTGCGCTCCATGGACATGATGGCATATTCGCATGAGAACCGAATGACGCGTGCCCTCGTCTCCGAGGTGCTAGGCGACGGCAAAGCCGAATACTGGCGCGAAAAAGCGGAGGAGGTCCGTCAGGCCTTGAAGGCAAATCTATGGCGGCCCGAGAAAGGTGCGGCGTACGACAAGGACCGCGACAACCGCTGGATGGAAACGCTCATCCACAATAATCTGCGCTGCATGTATTACGGAGTATTCGACCAGGAGATGGCCGACGAATTCATCTCCCGCCATCTGCTAAACCCGGAAGAATTCCTGACGCCAGTCCCCCTGCCCTCAATAGCCGTCAACGATCCGCTGTTCCGCAACATTGCCGACAACAACTGGAGCGGTCAACCCCAGGGGCTCACCTGGCAGCGTGCGATCCGCGCATTGGAGAACTACGGCCGCTATGCGGAGTTAACCACGCTTGGACGCAAATATCTGAAAGTGCTTAAGGCGGCTGGCGTATTGACCCAGCAGTTTGACCCGTTCGATGCGGAGAACCCCGCCAAAGACAATAAAAAACGTGACGGTTACGGGCCGACAGTCCTCGGCTTCATGGAATATGTCGCACGCTTTTTCGGAGTGCATATTGAACTGGATCAGGTTTACTGGTCAGGGCTCGCAGACAGCGGAACCGTGGAATATACGCAGCAGGTCGGAGACAGGATTTTCACGTTGCGCAACGACGGCCGTATCTTCACCGGCTTGGTGAACGGCAAGGAGAAATTCACATGCTCTTGCGGAGTTCGCATCCGTACCGACTTGGAAGGCAACCCGACGCAAATCATCGGAATCGACACAGTTCCGCACAGGATCTCATTCAAGTCAGAAGAAAACAGTTGCTCCATTGAAGTGAAACCAAATCAGATATGGTCGATGGAAAAAGGGGAACTTGTCTTGAATTAGGCGGCCAAGGGCCACGATTTCAGAATAATCGAACAGACGAACAATCGAATTACGAATATCGAAGTATGACAAATTAAGAAAAAGAAGGAACTAGGAGAAGGTAATCCGTAATCTTGTTGGAGTTCACGGCTTTAGCGTGTCTTGATTGGAATTTGAATTACCCTTGGATATTGGATATTCCTTGCTGTGCCGGGCGCAGCTTTTGCTAGATGTATGCAATTCAGAATGCTATAAAACACACTCTGTGCATTATCTGCATATCAGCTTGAAACTAAATTCATCTCATATTAAC
>JBAZRS010000220.1:0-498 GCA_041662825.1 Victivallales bacterium
TGGATGAGCGCTGAAAGATTTTTCTCTATGGCCGTGCGTTCAAGGATTGCGGCTTTCACCTCGGGAGCATCCGGCGGCCGCTCCGGCTCCGCCTTCCTATTCGCAATCGCCTGGACAATGTCCTTCTTCAGCATCAGCTGCCGGGCGTATCCGTACTTGATTCCGGCCAGCTGCGCCGCCTCTTTCACGCTCCCGGCAAACACCTTTATGAACTTCCGGACTTTCTCCGAATGTTCGCGATTGTTCGTTTTTGTTCGCTCTGTTCGTTTTTTGTTAGTTTTACTGTTCGATTTCATGCTTTAATTTACTCTTTGTCATTGCAGGAACATAATCAGTGTCTCAGTTGCAACTAGCAGCATAAATATTTTTTGATTTTGATTTTATATAATCTACAATCTTCCAACCTGTATCATTATCTTCTGCATTTTCTGATATTTTTCCATCGTCTCTAATCCAAATACATGTACCTCCTATTATAGGACGAGGATGGAAACGACC
>JBAZRS010000220.1:508-6598 GCA_041662825.1 Victivallales bacterium
GCGGTCTTTAAACAAACAAAATATGTGTGTCTTTTGTATTTATATATTTGAGTTATTTTAAAAACCCATTCCATTTCTTTATTAAGTTCTGGATTTTCAAATACTAAAAGATCTCCAATACAGAGATTTTTATTCCAGCATTCAGTCCAGAGCTTTTTAAATAATTCTATCCAAGACATGTCATCTTTCATATTTTCCTCTTATTAATTAATCAATATCTGGCAACTCATAATCAACCGGAGTCATCTTGTGGCAGATAGGGCATTCCAGCCATTCCGCGGAATTAGGAGCCACCGCAGTCCATTGGTAACCACAATAATCACATTCAAATAAAGGAATTACAGCCCACATGATAACTTTAGAACTCCCGAACTTCCGAACTTCCGAACTTCCGAACTTCTCTTTATTCCCCCAACTCCCGATCACTCTTCACCCACTCGATAAAATATTCCGCAAATAATCTGAAATATCTGCAGTCCGGCTGGAATCGGTGTTCATTATTCCAGGCGCGTATCTGATCCAGTTCGCTTGTCGCTGCAGGATGATTCACCTTGAACAGTTCAATCCCCTCGATCTCGTTGAATCTCCGCGCGACTGTTTCTGTGATTATTCCCGTATCGTATATCTGCCGGAACCGTCGGCCCGACATCCGCAGCTTCAGGCAGATCGTCCGCTGCGTATGCTTCCTGAGCATGATCGACATCAACACGCGCGGATCAGTCTCATTTGCGAAGTTCGCAGCCGATACATTGCTTGACTCTACAGTGCCTACACACATGGATGCTATTCCTTTTCAGAATCTTCAATTTCCGTATCCAGTAAAACCCTCATGCCGTCTATTGTGCAGCCCTGGCGCCTTCCAATACTGCTTGGATTGATATTGCCCGTAGGCGACAGGCAATACCTGAAAAGCTCGGACATCTCCTCGAGTGAAACTCTGAATGCCAGATGCTCCCGCTTTATGTCCGCACCTAGCCTGCATTGGATCTCGGCAATCTCATTGATTATCTGCTCTGGCTGTCTCATGGTTTCACCTTCTTGCTCTTGGCCAGCTTAAACCATTGCCTTGTCGGCACCATCAATACAGTTTTCATCTTGTCGGCAAGTATGTCTATTTGCGACTTAGGGTTTTTCTTTCCAATCAACCCATAAGCCGCGCCCATCTTAAAAAGCCGTCCGACTATCCTGGCAATCTTGCTTTGGGCGGCATTCAGCGCCTTTAATTTGTTTTTGTCCTTCGCGATCCAGATTGATTCGGAATCAACGCCCGGGAAGTACAGCTCTACAACCCATTCGCGCCCGACCTTCTCGCAGTTTACTGAGATGCTGCTTGGAATTTTATTGCTCATGGTTTCACCTCGTCTATTCCCTTGAATTCCAATTCATCCAGCAACGCTTCGGCTTCCAGTTTTGTATCTATCTCCCTGTCTTTTCCTTCTCGCCCAATCTTCATCATGGCAAGCATTATCATTCGAACAGCAATCACGGCCTGTTGTCTTGTTAATTTCATAATCAAAACCCCTTCGCTTTGCAGTCCTTGCAGGATTCGCAGTCGCATGGAGGAAGTTCGCGGCGTTTAACTTGAGGCGGGGAAAGGAAACTCCACGGCTCCTTGAAGAAGAATGGCACATTAGCAGCCTTGCACTGGTCAGCCAGGCAAATCGCCCAGTCCCAGTGCATCGGACGCGCTTTAGATCCTGTTTCGCATCCGCAGACTACCCAGTCGATAATGCATTTCCATGCTTTAGTATCAAGCCATGGGCGATAAGTCTCTCCGTCAAAGCCAGCAAGGCTTACATAACCAAGAAGAGGCTCTGCACTTATCCAACGATGTTTTATCGGACATTGAAGCAGCAGAGGGATCCTCATGTCCGCCGTCTCCTGATTCTCCACCGACACGCCAAACCAGATATTATCATAGCGGGTGTATTCCGATTTTATATCATCTAGAAACTTTTTCATTCTTTCAGGCCGTTTAGTAAGGATAAAAAACTGGTTGCCGCGCTGCTTTATTGATTCGCAGTCAAACATAATTGAGAATATCGCGTGTATGTTTTCCTCTTTTACGTTCGGATGAAATAGATCTCCCATGAATTGTACGCCTATCCTCGCGTTCTTTTTCCGTAACGGCTTTCCAAGTTCCATCAAATCAAGGACTGGATTGCCGCCAAAATATGCTGAGCGTTTGTTTAAACTTAACGCTGGATTTGCCTTCATCCTGTGCGCCATGCGGAGGTGCCAGCAGTTATCACAGCCAGCCGAAACCCTGTCGCAGCGCATCGCAATGGGGTTCCATGTGTAGTCGAGATATTGGATATTTGTTTTATTCATGGCTTATATTCTCCCTTTTCACCAAACAAATATGATTTTTTCTTTCCACATTTGTCGCATTTCCAGACATGCCCTTTTTCTTTTCCTGTTTTTATATCCACCATATCAGCCTTGAAAAGCTGTTCATTTTTATGTTTTGGGCAATGTTTCATGGCTGCACCTTGAAGAATCCGAGTTGTCCTTTGCACTCATAAAAGGGATGAATCTGCGGATCTCGCAGTACAAACCCATATGTCCCAAAAAACCACTTGGAAGGCGACTGTGCAACGCAGTCCACAAGTTCAACAGAGCCGACAATTCCGCCGCGTTCTATTACAGATAAGCCAGGCAATTTTGGAGGAGTTTTATATTTATCCGAATTGTAAGCAAATTGCGCAGTATACACAGCATCGGAGAATTCCTCTTTTGTGCAACCTTTTCCAGCATGAATTAGGAAGCGGCCGCGATACTTGGTGTACCAGTCCCTATTCTCGATATCCTTTCCAACATTCAGAATAAACCACGCCCAGGGCTGGCGGATAGACAATACCGGCAATGAGAAATCTATTTCAGTCTTTTTCACTTCCGAACTTTCGCACTCCAGAACTTTAAAACTTCCCGTATTCATTTCCCCGCCTTTCCGATCTGTATTATCTTTACATTCACCCTCACGACTGATCCTTTGAGATTCGCACTCGCCGCCAGCGCGGCCCTGGCAGCCCTGCGTGTTGCGAATATCGCAATACGGCATCCGTCCTGGCATGTTTCCGTATGGCTGATAAAATTATAAATCGCCGCAAAATTTTTATATTCCGTGTCCTTGAATGCTATCGCCCACGCTAATTTTGACTCCCTCATAATTCTTCCTTTCAGTTTTCTACTTTCTAAATCCTACTTTTCACTTTCACAGCAACTCCGGCTCCTTCATTTTCTTCCGCATGTCTAACGCTTCAAGCTTCAGGAAATACGGATATTTCTTCTTTTCGATTGCGGCAGTCGCTGATTCCCTGATGCAGGAATTAGCCCCGCATGCCTTCAGGCATTTCAAAGCCTCCAAAAGCTCATTCTCGGGAAGCTCTTCAAACTCCCGTTCAATCCTCTCGGCCTCGCAATGTCCTGAACGGTATTTCACTTTGAAACCTCATTCATTGTTTTCATGAACACCAACCAATGGGTTCCGGCCTTTTTGCCGCTTCTATTGCCAAACAATGGAGAAATAGGCGTAAGTTTTAAAACCTCGCTAAGTTTCACCTGTGTCTCATTCCATTTGAACACAAGAACTCCATTGATTTTCAATACTCGGAAACATTCAGAAAATCCCGCCTTTAAATCATCCTTCCAGTTAAAACCCAATTTCCCATATTTAGCCGCCATCCAACTTCTTTGGCCAGCACGAATTAAATGTGGAGGATCAAATGCTACCAAATAAAAACTTTCATCCGCAAATGGGAGTTGGCGAAAGTCTGATACAACGTCTGGATTGACATGAAGCATGCGGGTGCCGTCTGTGCATCCATGTGATCTATCAGTCATTGTCAAAGTCTCACTGCGCTTGTCTCCGAATAAAACCTCTTGGTGGCCACGATTAAACCACATCATGCGGCCGCCACAGCAAGCATCAAGGATTTTTTTAGATGAAGTCATTTCGCCACCTCTTTATTCAGGTAATCGACAAAGCGCGCAGTATCCGACTTTTTAGCGGCCTTACCCTCAATTTTCAGGTTTTTAACGGTATGACATAACTCTGAAAACCTAGCTTCGCCGATCAGGGCCTTGCCCCGCCGGTAGTACCAGAGTGACATTCCATCAAGTTCAACTCCGGCTCTGTCCAGGCATTCCCTGTCATCCTCGGACAGTTCCGGCAGAGGCGGCTTTGTCAGGCGTTCGTATTCGTCTTTCGTTTTGCCGGTGGCTATCCAGATTCGTTCCTGAGCTCCTGGCGTACCGCTTTTCGGCCTTCCCTTCCCGGTCTTTTCTTCGCTCTCAAAAGAACTTCTCAAGTTCTCCGATAGAACCGACTGATTCTTTCCGTCGTCTGCCGTCTGTCCTCTGTGCTCTGAGACATACGCCGACTGAGGCGGAAGCCGGCAGCTTGCGGTCTTCGCAAGAGGGGGCTTTTCTTTTTCTTCGTTTTCTTTCGGAGAGTTATCTAACTCTTTCTTCGACTTCGCCTTCGTCTCCGTCTTCGGCAACATTTGCTTGCGTGTGCTATGCATCTGCGTAGCATCTGCTATGCATGTGCTTTTCATCTGCATTTCGCATGATGGATACTTGCTAGACTGTGCGCGTACCTGCTGCTTGAAGTCCCTCATCTCTAAATACTCTTTCCCTGCGACCGTGTAGAGAACGATCAGCTCCGCATCAACGCACTCGGCAAGATGCTTCATGATCGAGTCTTCTTTCACGCTATCCAGTTTAAGAGGATAACAAGAGGCCCTCAATAGTGTAGGGTTCGCGACATACCTGCCGAAATCGTCCACCACAGACATAAGCCGGCGGTAGAAGAGTTCGGCGAGTGGATTAAGCCTGGCAATCCGATCACTTGTCAAAATCCCTTCCCTGATGATTCTGTTTGGCATATTTAACTTTCGAACTTACGCACTCGCGCACTTTCGAACTTCCCTTTTAGTGTGTCCCGAATATCTTATTGGTTTCACGCTTGAACATATCGAGCAGGCCCCGGAAGTTCTTCCGGCCGTGCTGCAGCTGGTTGATCTCGGCGTGTAGCCTCTGATTGTCCAGCCTCAAGTTCCTGTTCTCATGCTCCAGCTCAGTTCTGGTCTTGTCTCCGGTGATCGGAGGCGTGAGATACACCATGTTCCCGCAGTTCATACACTTCTTCGCTATTCTCGCACTTATTTGCCACCCCTATGTGAAAATTGAATTAAGCTTCGATGTAATTCGGATCTTTCCTGAGCCTGTCCATTTCCGCCTGGTACTGCTCAAGGTTCGTAAACTTGCGCGGTTTCCCGAAGCCGGCCATTCCCGCGAAGATAAAGCGGATCTGCTTGTGATCGTATGGTGTGCCGTGATAATCACCCCTGAAGAGTATCGGTTGGGTGAAGCCAGTCTTCGCAGCTATCTTCCGCGGCCATTCGCCGGGCCGGTCGATATTGAGAGAGTTGTCATTACGCATAAAGGCATTAAACGCGTCAAGTGTGGCCTTTTGCGTCTTGTATGTAACAGGGGCGTATGTATTCACCCTGCCGGGCGTATATGAATAAATCCGCTTGTTTTTCAAATCCAGCCTGTAGACCGTGAATCCACCCGGCACCTTTGCGATATTCGCAATTTGCCAATCCTGCAATTCAGTAGCACAGACATTCCTGTCTGTGGCCTTTTCCGCATTTATGGCAGGTTTGCTATTCTCGTCAATAATCCTGTCGTAAAAATTGGCGGCCTGTGAATAAGTGAGATTCAATGCTTTTTGAAGCTTTATTACTGTCCTTAATCCAAACTTGCCGCCGTCAATTATTTCATATTCCGGAGTGTTCTCATACCATTCCATGGCCTTCTCGAAGAGTTCCTCTTCATTTGCGCCTTTAGCGTCTCTTGCGTTGTCAATGTCTTTATTTTCTATCATGCGCGGGCATTCCGGCGAACACGCTTCCTTCCTGACGCATTCAACGGCCTTGCCGAAGTTGGTGAATCTCACAGTGCATTCCTCATTCTGACAGGCGCAGCACCCTTCGCACTCCTCGCCGCATAGTGCTTCAACATCTGCCAGCGTCTTCTCAACCTTCATTGTGTCGCCCTTGGCCTTGCCGCGCGCCTTCCTGG